>CALASV010000335.1 GCA_937888895.1 uncultured Clostridia bacterium
TTAGATGTATAAAATATAGAAAAATACGAAGGAAGATATTCATACCTAATTTGCAAAGAAAGTACATTGTCAATCGGTTGTATATTTGTCTTCTATGGAAGCATATGGACAAGTATTGCATGAAAATTTATTAAAACCAGAAGATGTAGGATATATCAATCCACTTAGTTTAAGAAGTTGTTACCCAGAGGGGAAACGTATGGCAGAAAATTTATGTATGGCGTATGTTTCGGAGTATGAAGTGCCTGTCAAAATTGTAAGGTTAGCTCAAACATTTGGACCAGGTATTCTTGCTAATGATACTAGAGTATTTGCTCAATTTATTCGTTCTGCTTTAGCAGGAGAACATATTGTAATGTTTACAGAAGGTGGTTCAAAACGAATGTATTTGGACACAATGGATGCTGTAAGTGCAGTATTCACAGTACTATTTCAAGGGAAATCAGGAAGTGTATATAATGCAGGAAATGTAGAAAATTATTGTTCGATTAAAGAAATGGCACAATTAGTAATTAGAGAGTTTGGACAAGGGAAAAGTAAACTTGTCATTGATAGGTCAAAAGATGTAGGACAATACCCACCTGACAATATGCTTTTCTTAGATGTATCACCATTACAAGAATTGGGATGGAAAGCGAAATACAACTTAAAAGATATGTATACAAGAATGATACAAGATATGTAAGGAGAAATAAACGATGATAACAACATTGATTTTTGCTGGTGGTGTTGGTGCTAGAATGAAATCACAAGAAATACCAAAACAATTTTTAGAAGTAGAAGGAAAACCAATTATTATACACACATTAGAACATTTTTCTAATCATGATATGGTAGATACTATTGTTGTTGTTTGCTTGGAAAGTTGGATAGATGAATTAAAACGTGCGATTGACAAATATGGAGTAAAAAAGATAGTTGGTATTATACCAGGTGGAAAAACAGGATTTCAATCGATACATAATGGGTTAGTACGAATTGCTGAAACAGCAAAAGACGATGATATTGTATTGATTTGCGATGGTGTTAGACCAATGTTATCAGAAAATTTAATTACAACTTGTATTATGGATGCAAAACTATATGGTACAGCAGTTCCTGTAACACCAAGTATTGATTCTGTATTGTATAGTGAAGATGGAAGCTTTTGTAAAAAAAATATGGAACGTAAAAAAGTATATATTACACAAGCACCACAAGGATATCAAATGAAAAAAATTATGGATGCCCATGAAGAAGCAATGAAAAAGGGAATTGAGTCAGTTTCTTCAGGTGATTTAATGATTGAGTTAGGACACCAAATTCATATTTTTCAAGGGATTCGTGAAAATATAAAAGTAACTACTCCAGAAGATTTAAATTCTTTACGAGCAATGCAGTATTATGAACACTTTAAAAATTTTTCTAGAGAAGAATTAAAATATCAAATATAAATGTTGGGAGAAACCTATGAAAAAGTATTATTTTACAATGATTGTTTATGTGGATGATGATGAGCAATTAAATAAGACGATTAAAAGCATTTTTAGTGTTTCAAAAGATTTACAAAATCAAATAAAGTTAGTTGTAGTTGACCCAATTTGTTCTGAAACAAGTATTAATACAGTAAATAAGTGGGAAGAAAAGCTAGGAGAAGAACAAGTATGTTATATATTATTACCAGAATGTTCTTTAGCAGAAGCTTATAATGAGGCAATTCCAGAAATTCGTGGTACTTATGTAAACTTTTCATTAGCTAGTACATGGTTTGATTTTGGAACATTAGAAGGTGTGCAGTATGTAGCAGAAGAAAGAGAACGTCCGAAATTGATTAGTTTGTCTCCTTGGACAGTAAATGAAAAGGACGAATTTGTACAGTATAAAATATCACCAGCTGTTTCTTCAGAAATATTTGAAAATATTCGGTTTTATAAAGAACCTGAAAAATTACAGTTAATGTTCCATGCATATTTTATTCGTACTTTTTTAATTAAAAGTGAAAATAGAATGATGTCTTTTAGAACCGAATTATTTGAAGATGCTACGATGGAATTATTAATGGAACTTTTAGCAGAGTGGAGAGGTTATGTGTATCTTCCTAATGTAAAGTTACATTATACAATACAACAAGAAGATAATACATCAGCATTTTTAAATCAGCATTATGAATGGTGGTATAATGATTCTTTTAAAAATTGGATTTTACCATTTGCTAAAAAGTGGGCACAAAAGAAGTGGCCATTAGAACCTGCAATGCGAATTGCACTTCTTTATTTAGTTTTTGCACGATATAACTGTAACTATAACGATAGAAATAAGGGTGTTTTAGACGGAGAAAAACGAGAAGAATTTGCAGTATTAACAGGACAAATTTTACAGTATGTAGATAATGATTTGATTTTTAGAAAAAAGAAAAATCAGATGTTTACAATCCCAAGAACAATGAGAATGCTTTTTTTACGATTAAAAGCAACTCAAGCAAAATGTGATGCAGAAGTTGTTTTATTAGGAGAACAATTATATTTATGGACACATCGAAATGATTGTGATACAACAGAACGCACTTTGAAAATGTTAGATTCCGAATATGCTCCACAAAAAGAAGCTTTAGCAGAACAGGAATTAGAATTATCTCAAAATATGTCGTTATTTACCGTAGAACGTAAGGACAAATTATTACCAGAAGTAAAAATGGCATACGAAAATACGATGTTAAATCCTCTTTGTAATATCAGAAAAGAACATGTTATTTTAAATGTTATTAATTATATTGATGGAATGCTTGAAATTGATGGAACATTTTCTGGTGGAGACTTTTTAGACAAAGACCAAATAAAATTAAAAATTAACAGAGATGGAAAAATGTCACTAGTAGATTTTTCAGAAGTATATGGCTTAAATCGTGTATTTGGTGTTACTTATAATCGAAAATATCAATTCCATGTAAGTGTACCTGCAACTTCTATTTTAGGACGTTCTGAACTTCAGTTTATCTTAGAATTAAACGGAGAAGATATTGTTTTAGAAATACGAACAGGTTCTATTTATGCTCATGTAAGGGAAGATATTAAGGGACAATATTGGAGATATGGAAATAATTGGAGTTTAAACATTGCTGAAAGAACAAAATTAAAAATGATGCATTTATCAAATGCATTGAAAAAGAAGAAAGAAGAAGAATACAGAAAAGAATTAACAAAGCGTAGTAAAGCAGGAAATTTAGCAGCAAGAAAAGCTTTAGAACTTAGAAAACAGTATTTTGCATTAAAGGAAGAATATAAAGATAAAAGAATTTGGATTACGTTTGATAAGCTTTATAAAGCAGGGGATAATGGAGAATATATGTACGATTATATTGCTGGACAGAATGATGGTATTGATATTCGCTATTTAATCAAAGAAGAATCTCCAGATTATGAACGTATGAAAGAAAAAGGGGATAATTTACTACTTTGGGGAGAAGATGAAACATTACTTACCGTATTACTTGCAGAAGCTATTTTGACAACGCATACAAATGTAGTATCTTATACAGGTTTTGATAAAGAATTAATTCCTTATGTTTGTGACTTATTTAATGTAACAAACATCTGTATTCAGCATGGACTTACAACACAAAATATTGCACAGTTCCAAAATCGTTTATTTGATAACTTACAATTGTATCTTTGTGCATCGCCAAATGAAATTGAAAATTTAAGTAGACCAATTTATGGATATACAGATAAGAGCAGTTTGAAATTAACAGGTGTAGCACGTTATGATGGATTAAAGAGTAACGAACAAAGACAGATTTTAATTACACCAACATGGCGTAGAAATATTGCAAATGCAAATGTAGCACATGTAAAAAAAGGACATAATGAATATTTTAAAAATAGTGAATATTATCGTATTTACAACACATTAATTAATGATTCTAAATTAATCGAATGTGCAAAAGAAACAGGATATAAAATTATTTATTTGTTACATCCAGCAGCAAGTGCACAAATAGACGATTTTGATAGAAATGATTATGTAGAATTAATACCAGCAGCAAGTGATATGAACTATGAGAAAATTTTAACAGAATCTAGCTTAATGGTAACAGACTATTCAGGGGTACAATTTGACTTTGCTTATATGAGAAAACCTTTGTTGTATTATCATCCAAAGGAATTGCCACCTCATTATGATGAAAGTAAAGCTTATGTATATGAAACAGATGCATTTGGACCAATTATTGATAATCATGAAGATATTGTAGATATATTATGTGATTATATGAAAAATAATTGTGTAATGAAACAGGAATATGTAGAACGAGCAGATAAGTTCTTTGCATTTAAGGATTTTGGAAACGGGGAACGTATTTATAAGGAGATTTTGAAGTTTTTGGATGAACGGAAAAATATATGATTTTAGTTTTTTTATAAAAGGTTAGGCTGTTTGTTTGATGGAAGGTGAAACGGAAATGTCAGAATTTACTATAATTTATGATGCTAATGGTGCAAATGGAGGAGCAATGTTACCACAAGTCATTACATATGGAGTGGCAACAGAATTATATGCTAATCAGTACACATATGATGGATATGAGTTTAAAGGTTGGCTTGGGTATCGTACATCAGATAAGAAATTGTGTTATAAAAATTTAGAAAATAATAAAAGAAAATACTTTATAAAAGACCAACAGCCGAGTGGATGGGAGTTATATTTTTATAAAGATAAACAAAAAATAGCACAACTTTCTAAGAAAGATGGAGATACTATTATTATGTATGCTCAGTGGGAATGTAAAAGTTTTTTAGTCCCTGCTGTATCAGACGTAAAATTAAATAAGAAAAATATAGAAAAGCGTTTGATGGATAGAAATATTGTACTATTAGGTGGAACTAAGGAATGTATAAATTTTTATAGAAAATATCATGAGTTTTTACATATTCATAGATTATTTTCTGTTGATGAAGCAAAAGTACAAAAAATTGAAATAGATAATAAGATTGTATTAATAAGTCCATATATAAATAATTGTTTAGAAAAAGAAGATTATGTTATAGTTTGTGAGAAAGTGAAAATTAGAAAGGATGAAAAATATCGTAATATTAAAGAAAAATTAAAAAAAGCAGAAAAAATTTTTATAGAAGACTTCATACGGTCAGATATAGCAGAAATGATTTTGGATAAAAAGAAGCTTTGGCTTTGGTTTGGATATTGTCAAATAGATACATTACGTAACGATATTTTTTCAAATTTATCAAGTATAAATTCAGATTTTATATTGACATCATTTAGATATGGTTTAGATACAATGGTAGATTCATATAAATATGAGGATTGTATAGAATTGTTAAAAATTTGTGATGTATTACTTTATATACCAGTAGTAATTAATCAAGGTAAATTAGATTTTTCTTTTGATAATTTGATTCCTAAAAAAACAGTAAAGATTACATTACCTAGAATTGCATTCAGAGGATATTACCCATATCGTGATTCTGATTTAGAAGTATTCTATAAATATTCTATAGATGGAAAGTTACATTGGCCTTTTGCATATCAGGAAAAAATAATTGATGAATTGATTTTAGCAGGAAAAAAAGATGATGAAATTTATCAGGAATTGATGAGGGAAGATTTAATTCCAGAAAATGTTATTCAAAAAAATTTGAAGTTAGCATTTAAATTTATTGAAATTTCTGAAAAAGCAACAGATATAAAAATATTAGATTTTATAAAAGAAAATTTACAAAAAAGATTGTTGTATAGAGATGGGTTGCATTATCAAAATTTTATGTATTTTGAAATAGCACGTCGTATTGTAAGAAAAATGGATATAGATTGTGAAGATGAAATCAATGAATTAGAAAAAAATATAGAAAAAAAGAAAAAACAACTTATTGATTATACAGAAGTTCCAATTTTACCATGTGTAGTTAAATCATTAAAATTAGATTTTGTTACAGATGATACACTTTGGAGAGTGAGAACAACAGAAAAAGGTGCTTGGCGTGGAAGTGTAATTATGAAAACTATGAGTAGAAAAGAATGGATATATTCTTATATTGAATATACAAGGGCTTGTATGAATATACAAAAGTATTGGAATGTTGATATAGAAAAATAATAACAATTTTTAGAGTATATTATTCAAATGTATATGTGCGACTGATGTAATTTGGAAAACTTGTACCGAGAAGAAATGGGGATTTGAAAAAGCATTTTTTTTGGCAAGTCGTGTAATGGATAATAAAAGAAAGATAGTGTATGTAGCTAGTCGCAATTCAACATTAGGTAAAGCTGAAGAAGAATTATTTTTTCGTTATTTAAATGATTTTGATAGTATTTCTGTAAGAGAAAAAAGTTTGTAACAATTGATAGAAGAAAAGAGTGATATTAAAGCATATATTTTCAGTAATATGGAAGCAATTGATTTAATGGAGTTTAGTGACGTTAAAAAACTAATTTTTGTTGCTATTTGGGAAAAGGAGAAAATATTAAATTAGGAGGTAATGATGGCAACTTATAATATATTAAGTTCTTGCATTTGTAGAGACGGATTTGGATTTCGAGAAGATAATAGACATCAGATTTTGACATTTTTACAATCCACTTCTCCTATAACATGGTTTGAGTTAAATAATAAACCTAAATATCCTATAACAATGGATTATTTTTCTAATATTGAGATAAAGAATTTTAGAAAGAAATGTATTATCAATGATTATAATAAAACCGTTTTAAATGCATATATAGATAAATCAGATTTTTTTATAACAGATTTAGTTAGTTTTGCAGTAGCTAATTTAGCAAGAGAAATTAGAAATAATGAAGAAATACATTATTTTACATATTCAAAATGGTTTAGAGAAGCATATGAGAAAGGTTTAAAAGAATATTTACCATACAAAATTGAAATAGTAAATCGTTTTGATTTGATAGATGAAGCATTGATAGAAAATACAATAGATAATTACGTCAAATGGATTATTTCAAAAGGGTATAAGCAAAATCAAGTTATTTTGGTAGAAAATAAAAAGGTATTGAGTTATTCCGATGGAGAATTGTTATATTATTTCGAAAATCAGGAGTCAAGAAATAAGATTAACGAAGTCTTAGATAAAATTTATGATTGTTTTGAAAAGAAAATGCCAGAGTGTTATGTAGTAAAAATGCCGTTTGGAGTTTATTCAGATGTACATCATAAATGGGGATTAACAGATTTGCATTTTTGTAAGGAATATTATGATTACCTTTATGAATGTTTTGACTTGGTTTCTGAAAAGAAAAATTGTCAAAATGAAATTGATAAATTGAGAGAAAAATATTCTACTATATTATCAATTCAAAAAGATAAGTTTATGCAAAATAATTGGAATTATATGGACATAAAAGAAAAACAGTTGCTAGTGGGAATAATAAAAAGTGAATTGAGTGAACGAATAGCTAAAAAAGGTGCTAAATGTTTTGATGTAAAGACTAAAAGTATAACGGAATATAGATTAGAAAAGTATTATGTTGTTTCACAATATGATAAAAATTATTCGATAGTTACTTTGAAGGGAAATAAATATTTAGTAAGTAATGATGAATGTGTTAAAGGATTTTGTGGAAAAGATAAAATTATTAATGAAAATTGGAAAACAATTAATGCAAGTACATTGGCTATTTTAAAAGAAGATTCTATTGTTATTGGTCATAGTGGTATAAAATCTCAGGCACAGATGCAAATAATTCGGACAATTATAAGTGAAGAAAATTTGTATGGAAAAATAGTTAATTTTTCTGTATGGGCACGAGTGTTACAATGTAATGATGAAGGTAAAGGTGGAACAATTGGAATTATTAATGCAGAGGATTATAATAAAGGAAAATTTTTTGCAAAATTAGATTTTAATAATAGAGAATGGGAAAAATTAACAATATCGGTAAAACTTCCAAAAAAACAAAATTTTAAAGGGTTAACAATTTGTTTGCGAGCATTAGCAAATCGTAATGAAGAAGCTTTAGAATATGCAATGGTTGAATTTGGAGAATTAGAGTTATGTGTAGTTGCACCAAAAGGTGAAACTAATCCTAAGAGAAGAAAATGATACAAAAATTATAATTAAAAATAGACAAGGAGAAAGTGTAATGAAAGAAAAAGTTTTAAAAATTTTAAAGGAAGTAAATCCAAATATAGCTGATGGTATTGATTTGATTGCAACTGGAGTTATTGATTCTTTTGAAGTTGTTAATATTGTTATGGAGTTAGAAGAAGCATTTGAAATTGAAATAGATGCAGAATTGGTTATTGCAGAAAATTTTCAGACAGTAGATAAGATAGTAGCTTTATTAGAAAAATTAGTATAATTGTCAAAATTTATATTGTGATAATTTATTTGGGAGGAAAATTTAGTGAATATAAATGTATTAGAATATTTAGAGATGTCTACAAAATTGTATCCTCAAAAAATAGTATTTGCTGATGAACAAAAGGAAATTTCTTATGAAAAATTTACAGAACTTTCTCAAACAGTAGGTAGTTATTTAATAAAGAAATATGCTACAAGAAATAAACCAGTTGTAGTTCTGATTAATCGTAATATAGAAAGTTTAACTATGTTTTTAGGAATAACATATAGTGGTAACTTTTATGTTCCAGTAGATTTAGAATTACCAAAAGAACGTTTAAAGTCTATGTTTGATACGATATCACCTGTTGCTATACTTGGTTTAGAAGAATATCGAGATACGATAAAAGAATTTGGATTTGAATTAGAAAGTTATGAAAGTATTATTAAAGAAGAAGTAGATAGAGAATTATTACATATGATAAGAAGTAAAGCAATTGATACGGATCCTTTATATGCTATATTTACTTCTGGTTCTACAGGTGTTCCAAAAGCAGTTTTAGTATCTCATCGTTCTGTGATTGATTTAGTAGAATGTTTTAAAACTTCGTTTGGATTTTTAGAAACGGATATATTTGGAAATCAAGCACCATTTGATTTTGATGTGTCAGTGAAAGATACATACAATGCACTAAAGGTTGGCGGTACGATACAAGTATTACCAAAGAAATTGTTTAAAATGCCTAAATTGCTTATCGGTTATTTGTGTGACAAGAAAGT
>CALASV010000336.1 GCA_937888895.1 uncultured Clostridia bacterium
CCATTCGAAAAAATCACCCTCAACTTACCAACCATTATAATCGATATTGAATTTAGGTTTAAAAAAAGTTAATTCCTTACTAATGCATCCCATGTAAGTATTGCCAAAATAGATTTCAAACTTTGGCAACCATGTTAAAACTCGCTCTTTTACAGTACCAATTTCATTGCCAAGTGCATCAAATATTTTCAAACAATGTCCCCATGCAAGTTGTCCTTGTACTGTATACATGGTGTTTCCATATTCATCATAAATATCATAACTATCAAACCATGAAAAAAATCTTTGTTTAAATAATAACTTCATAAATGAAACACCTCCTGTTGAAATTCTATATCATAAGTTTACTATTTATGAAAATTCCAGTCAATAAAAACATCTCATTCTATGAATATGATAGAATGAGATGTTTCTATTTATTATAGAAAAAGCACCCACAAATATATATAATATATGAAGAGAAGGAATGATAAATATCCATATATCTTTTACACATCCATAGGAGCTTATTTCGTTTAAGAATTATTCAACACCTAATGTTTCATGTACTTCTTTCCAGTTGATTTTATTATTTTTAAAATAATATTCTTTATCACGATCATTGATTGGGCGCATTACTTTACATGGATTACCAACTGCTACAACATTTGCAGGAATGTCCTTAGTTACAATACTACCTGCTCCAATGACAGTATTATCACCAATTGTAACGCCTGGCATAACAATAACACCAGCACCTAACCAACAGTTTTTCCCAATATGTATTGGTGCATTATACTGATATCCATTTTGTCTCAATTCAGGTAAGATTGGATGGCCTGCTGTAGCAATTACTACATTTGGTCCAAACATAGTATAATCCCCAACATAAATATGCGTATCATCTACTAATGTCAAATTAAAATTAGCATACACATGATGTCCAAAATGTACATGACGACCACCAAAATTAGAACGAAATGGTGGTTCAATATAACAACCTTCTCCTATCTCTGCAAACATTTCTTTTAACATTTGCTCTCTTTTCTCCATTTCTAATGGACGAGTTGCATTAAAATCATATAACTTATTTAAGCACAACAACTGCTCTCTCATAATTTCATCATCACCAGATAAATACAAGTCTCCTGTATGCATTTTATCTTTCATGCTCATTGTTCTAATTCTCCTTTTCCTGAGGATATACAACGCCCCACTCTTTTCTAAAACTATCCATTAACTCCATCATATAAATCGTTTCTACAAATGGCATAGAAATACTTTCTAACTTTCCTTGCTGAATGCATTCTACTACTTCTACAAATTCATATTCATATCCACTAATTTGTGGTGGAATTTGTACTGTTTTTATCAATTTATCTTCTAAATCATACACCGAAATAGACTGTGGATTGATAATATTTTCTACTACAATGTGACCTTTTTCCCCATAGAAAATACCTCTTGTATCATTCTGATAAAACATACTATGTTCTAACTCTGCCACTTTGCCATCGTTATAGAATAATGTCATTTTCTCTGTTCCATCTACACCTGTTTCTGTCAACTCAACCGAACTTTCTACTCTGTCAAATTCTGTTCCACAATGCATAATGACAAAATTAAGTCCATATACTCCTAAATCAAGCAACGTACCACCTGCTAATTCTGGACGAATCAAACGAGGTACATGAGAAATTGGCGCACATAAATTTGCTGTCACTCTAGTTACTGTTCCAATCATTCCACTTTCTACTACAGCATCAATTAAATATCTTGATGGCATATATCTAGGCCAAATAGCTTCTGCTACAAATAATCCTTTTTCCTTGGACAATCTTTGAATCTCTTTTGCTTGTTCTGCGTTCAAAGTAAATGCCTTTTCACACAATACATGTTTTCCATACTCTAAACAAAGCTTCATATCTTCAAAATGTCTCGAATGAGGTGTAGCAATATAAACAAACTCTACTTCTTTATCAGCCACTAATTCCTCATAACTCCCATACGCTTTTGTAAATCCATATTTTTCTGCTACTTGCTTTGCCTTTTCCAAAGTTCTAGAAGCTATCGCATAACACTCGATTTGTTCTAACTTTTTTAATGTTGGAACAACACCACCAACAATACCACCTGTACCAAGTATTCCTATTTTCACTTTACCTTTTCTCCTTTCATTCTTCATCAATCTTATAGTAAAGCGGACACTCGCAATTCGCATTCGCTACTTGCTCGTGAACGCAGGCAACTTCGTTGCTTGTCAGTTGGAGCTTTTCTATCTCCAACTGACACAAAAATCCCCCTTACCCACCACTTAATGCTCTACGCATTTGAAGTGGGGGATTGTTTGTCTGCGTTCAAATAAAGCTAATATTTGAACGCAGAAGAATAGAATAGGTCACAATATATGCGACCTATGCGGATATTTTATGTCTGCCTTTTGCTCTTCTTGCGGATAAAACCTTTCTTCCGTTAGCAGTGCTCATTCTAGAACGAAAACCATGAACTTTAGCACGCTGTCTCTTCTTAGGCTGAAATGTCATCTTTGCCATGTCTGTTACACCTCCTTCATACCTATTGCCAACAAAGTAAATACCCCTCTTACACATACTTACTTTAAAATGGACAAACAACATCGTTATTATAGTTTAAAATTGTTTTTCCGTCAAGCGAATTTTCACAATATACTTGATTTATTTGCATTTCCCTCATTTTTTTGATATAATAAATTAGGTATGCTATTGAAAAAACGGAGGACTCTATGGAAAAAATATTAAGAGAAAAATGGAATGATATATTAGAGTTTATGAAAACAGAATATAACCTCACAAAGGTGGCTTACGAAACATGGCTACTCCCTTTAGCTGTACATTCTGTCAAAGATAATACCATTATCATTACCATAGATGATTCTAAAGTCGGTACTTTCAGTGTAGATTTCATCAAAAACAAATATGGACAATTTTTAAAAACAGCCATTGCAGAAGTACTTCATAAAGACTATGAAATCAAGTACGAATTGTTAAGTAAGGCTCCTATAAAATCTGCTCCTGTTGTACGGAAAAACGACAGTTACAAAAACTTAAATCCTAAATACACCTTTGACACCTTTGTCATTGGCGACAATAATAAGTTCGCACATGCTGCCGCCCTCGCAGTTGCAGAAAGTCCCGGACAAGTTTACAATCCTCTTTTTATCTACGGAGGAGTGGGGCTTGGAAAAACCCATCTGATGCATTCGGTGGCTCATTACTTTTTAGAGAACAATCCCGATGCTAAAGTAATGTATATCACAAGTGAAAAATTCACAACCGAGCTGATTCATTCCATTCGAAATCAAACAACGATTGAATTTCGAGAAAAATATCGCAATAACGATATCCTTCTTATTGACGATATTCAATTTATTAGTGGTAAGGAAAGTACGCAAGAGGAGTTTTTCCACACCTTTAATGCCCTATACGAAACCAAAAAACAAATTATTATTTCTAGTGACCGTCCTCCAAAAGAAATTAAAACATTAGAAGACCGTCTTTGTTCGCGTTTTGAATGGGGAGTCATTGCTGATATTCAAAGTCCTGATTATGAAACAAGAATGGCTATTTTAAACAAAAAAGCAGAAGATGATGGACTTTACATTGACTCTGCAATATTAGAATATATTGCTGCCAATGTAAAGTCCAACATTCGTGAACTAGAAGGTAGTTTAAATAAATTAATTGCTTTATCTAAATTAAAAAAACAAAACATTACGATGACGCTCGCAACAGAAGCAATCCATGACTATGTAAGCTCTGATGTAAAACGCACCGTAACCCTTTCCTATATTGTCAACATTGTGGCTGACCATTTTAATCTAACACCACAAGAGATTTATTCCAAAAACCGTAGTAGTAAAATTGCTTATCCTCGTCAAATTGCTATGTATATGTGTCGTAAGTATTTAGATATGTCTCTCACTGATATCGGAAAATTGATAGGAGATAAAGACCATACTACTGTCATGCATGCGGTAAAACGAATTGAAGAAGACTTAAAAAAGAATCAATCACTTCAAACTGCATTAGATGTTTTATTGAAAAAATTAAATCTTTAATGCAATGAAATATTCGCTATCGTTAGCTATAACTAACCAAAAAGTTAACACTTTTTAACAAATGTTAACTTGCATACATTAATATAGAAGATACTCAAACGAGTTATCCACAAAATGTGGATAACTTTTGTGGATAACCTGTGGATAACTCGTTTTTGGGGATTTTTTACAACGAACAATCAAAAAGTTATCCACAAATTATCCACATAGTTATCCACAGGTTATCCACATTTTTGACCCTTAAAAAATCCTTTATTTATACGGGTTTGAGGCACTTATCCACATTATCCACAGCCCCTACTACTACTACAATAATTAATATCTGTATTAATTAATTAATTAATGCATTTTCCAACTTTTTATTATTACGAAAAAAATCGGAAGGAGTCATTTTAATGAAAATCACATGTAAAAAAACAGATATCCTAAATAGTGTTAACATTTCATTGAAGGCAGTTCCTACTAAAACAACGATGCCTATTTTGGAATGTATCATCATTCAAACAACAACAGATACTATTAAATTTATCACGAACGATATGGAATTAGGAATTGAAACAATCGTAAATGGTAATGTTCTTGAAAAAGGTAGCGTAGCGATTGATGCAAAAATTTTCGCTGACATTATTCGCAAACTTCCAGATAGTGATGTAACAATTTTCACCGATGCGAACTATATGATAACTATTAGTTGTGAAAAATCAGTATTTACGATTGCAGGAAGAAACGATGAAGAATTTCCAGCACTACCAAAAATTGAGAAAAAAGAAGCTCTAACACTTTCTCAATTTTCTTTAAAAGAAATTATTCACCAAACAGTATTTTCTATTTCCGATAACGAAAGTAATAAAATAATGACAGGTGAATTATTCGAAATCAATGGAAATGAATTTAAAGTAGTATCTTTAGATGGTTATAGAATTTCTATTAGAAAAATTTCATTAAAGCATGAATTTACACCAACGAAGGTAATTGTTCCAGGAAAAACATTAAATGATATTAGTAAAATTCTTTCTGGAGAAATGGAAGCAGAAATTCGTATTTATTTCACAGAAAAACATATTTTATTTGAATTTGATAACACCATTGTACTTTCTCGTTTAATTGAAGGTGAATATTATAAGATTAATCAAATGCTTTCTGGGGATTACAGTACGAAGTTTACAATCAATCGTAGAGTATTTATGGAATGTATTGACCGAGCAACATTACTGATTAAAGAATCTGAAAAGAAACCAATTATTCTTGGAATTACAGATAATAATTTAGAATTAAAAGCAATTACAAAGCTCGGCTCAATGAATGAACAGATTGATATTGCAAAAGAAGGAAAAAATATCCAAATAGGATTTAATCCAAAATATATGATTGAAGCATTGCGTGTCATTGAAGATGAAGAGGTTACTATTTACATGACAAATCCAAAAGCACCATGTTTTATTAAAAATTCAGAAGAAAACTATATTTACCTAATTGTACCAGTAAACTTTAATATTACCAATTAAAATTTTTATAAACATTAAAGAAAACAGAACAAATGGACGATATTTAATTGAAGGACTTTATTTTAGGATAGAAAGGAAATTTCATGGAGGAAATTAAGTTAAGAGAAGAGTTTATAAAACTAGGACAAGCATTAAAGGCAACAGGGCTTGTAGCATCTGGTGTAGAAGCAAAGATTGTTATTACAGAAGGCGAAGTTCTTGTCAATGGAGAAGTGGAATATCAGAGAGGAAAAAAGCTTTATGAAGGAGATATTGTTTCCTTTCGAGGCGAACAAATTAAAATTATAAAATGATAGTAAAGCAAATGGAGTTACACAATTTTAGAAATTATAAATCATTATGTTTACCTTTGTCCAAACAGGTCAATATTTTTTATGGGGATAATGCACAGGGGAAAACAAATATTTTAGAAGCTATTTATGTGTGTAGTACAACAAAATCTCATAAAGGTAGTAAAGATAAAGAGATGATTCGTCTCGGTGAAGAGGAAGGACATCTCCGAATGAATTTTGAGAAAAAAGGGATTCCTCATCGGATTGATATGCATTTAAAGAAAAATAAAACAAAAGGTGTTGCGATTGATGGAATCCCAATTAAAAAGTCCTCAGAATTATTTGGTATGATGAATATTGTATTTTTTTCACCAGAAGACTTAAGTATGATAAAAAATGGTCCAGGAGAAAGAAGACGATTTATGGATATGGAATTGTGTCAACTAAATCCAATGTACCTTTATTATCTTTCTAGTTATAACAAAGCATTAAATCAAAGAAATCAGTTATTAAAACAGATTACGACACAACCTTCTTTAAAAGAAACATTAGAAATTTGGGAAGAACAACTTGTCGAATATGGAACACAATTGATAAAAAGTAGAAATAATTTTATTCTAGAACTGAATGAGTTAGTAAGAGAGATTCATTTTTCTATTTCTGGTGGAAAAGAAAGATTAACCCTTTGTTATGAACCAAGTACTACAGTAGAAGATTTTAGAGAAAAGTTAAGAAAAAGTAGAGAACAAGATTTATTTCGAAAATCTACGGGATATGGACCACATCGAGACGACCTTAGTTTTTTTATAGAATCTCAAAACTTAAAGTTATTTGGTTCACAAGGGCAACAACGAACTGCTGCACTTTCTTTAAAACTAGCAGAATTAGAATTAGTAAAACAAAAAATTGGGGAAAACCCAGTGCTTTTATTGGATGATGTGTTATCAGAATTAGATAGAAAACGTCAGCATCATCTACTTGACCGTATGGAAGGGATTCAAACGATGATTACTTGTACGGGACTTGAGGAATTTGTAGGAGATAGACAAAAATTTAATCATATATTTCATGTAATCAATGGAATGGTAAATGAAACGGAGGAAATTAGATGAGTACGGAATACGGCGCAGAACAAATTCAGATACTAGAAGGTCTAGAAGCAGTAAGAAAAAGACCTGGTATGTATATCGGAAGTACGTCTGCAAGAGGATTGCATCATCTTGTTTACGAAATTGTAGATAATGCGATTGATGAGGCGTTGGCAGGATATTGTGATACAATAGAGGTTTTTATCAACCCAGACAATTCTATAACAGTAGTAGATAATGGGCGAGGGATTCCTGTAGAAATCAATAAGAAAAAAGGTATTTCCACGGTAGAAGTTGTATTTACCATTCTTCATGCAGGTGGTAAATTTGGTGGTGGAGGATATAAAGTATCAGGTGGTCTTCATGGTGTAGGTGCTTCTGTAGTAAATGCACTTTCTAATTGGTTAGAAGTAGTGGTAGAAGTAGATGGAAAGATGTATAAACAACGTTATGAACGAGGAAAGACGATGACACCATTACTCGAAGTGGGTACATCAACTCGTACAGGCTCTACCGTTACATTTTTACCAGATGATACAATTTTTGAAGAAACAATATTTCATTATGATACATTAAGACAGCGTCTTCGTGAAATGGCTTTCTTAACAAAGGGGATTAAAATTATTTTCACTGATAAAAGAGAAGGTCAGGAACGTACAGAAACATTCCACTATGAAGGTGGTATTAAAGAATATGTACAATACTTAAATAAAGGCAGAACTGTATTGTATGATGAGATTATTTATTGTGAAGGTATAAAAAATGATGTAGCTGTGGAAGTTGCCATGCAACATAACGATGGATATAACGAAGGATGTTATAGCTTTGTAAATAATATTACAACACCAGAAGGTGGTACACATTTAATTGGTTTTAAAAACGCATTAACAAAAATTTTTAACGATTATGCAAGAGAAAAGAAATTCTTAAAAGAAAATGAGCAAAATTTATCTGGTGAGGATATCAGGGAAGGCTTAACAGCAATTATTAGTATTAAAATTTCAGAACCACAGTTTGAAGGTCAGACAAAACAAAAACTTGGTAATAGTGAGGCGAGAGGTGCTGTAGAGGAAATTGTAAGTAAAAAATTACGCTATTTCTTAGAACAAAACCCAACCGTTGCTAAAAATATTTGTGAGAAAGCAGTGCTTGCACAACGTGCAAGAGATGCTGCAAGAAAAGCAAGAGATTTAACAAGAAGAAAATCTGCATTAGATGGCATGAGTCTTCCAGGAAAATTGGCAGATTGTTCGGATAAAGACCCAAAGAACTGCGAAATTTATATTGTAGAGGGTGATTCCGCTGGTGGTTCTGCAAAAACAGCACGTTCTCGTGCTACACAAGCAATACTCCCACTTCGTGGTAAAATTTTAAATGTGGAAAAGTCTAGATTAGATAAAATTTTAGGTAATAATGAAATTAGAGCAATGATTACTGCATTTGGTACAGGTATTGGTGAAGAATTTGATATTAGTAAGCTTCGTTATCATAAAATTATTATTATGACCGATGCCGATGTAGATGGTGCTCATATTGCAACACTAATGTTGACTTTTTTGTATCGTTTTATGCCAGAGTTAATTCGTCAAGGCTATGTTTATTTGGCACAGCCACCATTGTATAAAATTGAAAAAAATAAAAATGTATGGTATGCGTATAGTGACGAAGAATTGAATAAAATTTTAGTAGAAATTGGACGTGACCAGAATAATAAAATTCAGCGTTATAAAGGTCTTGGTGAAATGGATGCAGACCAGTTATGGGATACTACAATGGACCCTGAAAAGCGAATTTTATTAAAAGTACAGATTGATGAAGAATCAGCATCTGAATTAGATGTAACATTCACTACGTTGATGGGTGATGAAGTAGAACCAAGAAGAGAATTTATTGAAGCCAATGCGAAATATGTGCAGAACTTGGATTTCAATGCATAATATTGTGGATAATAAAAAGTATAAGTTTGATAAAGGTGGAAAAGGGGCTGTTGCAAAATAAAAAATCAAAACAAAATGTAGATTAGTAGTAAGAAAACTTCTATATTTTGTAGATTAGAGTTATTTTGCAATAGTCTTTTTTAGTAAAATGCACAAAAATATTTTTGAAACAATACATAGTTTTTATAAAAGGAGAGTTTAAATATGGATGAGCTTATATTTGATAAAGTGCAAGAGGTTGATTTAAAGAAAACAATGGAAACAAATTATGTCAACTATGCAATGTCGGTTATCGTTGCCCGTGCCTTGCCAGATGCAAGAGATGGTTTAAAACCAGTACAAAGACGTATTTTATATGCAATGATAGAGTTAAATAATGGTCCTGACAAGCCACATCGTAAATGTGCTCGTATTGTCGGTGATACAATGGGTAAGTATCATCCACATGGTGATAGTTCGATTTATGGTGCATTAGTTAATATGGCACAAGATTGGTCTACGAGATATCCAATTGTAGATGGACATGGTAACTTTGGTTCTGTAGACGGTGACGGTGCTGCTGCCATGCGTTATACAGAAGCAAGACTTAGTAAAGTTTCTATGGAATTATTATCCGATATCAATAAGGACACTGTTACCTTTATTCCAAACTTTGATGAAACAGAAAAAGAACCATTAGTATTACCTTCACGTTTTCCAAATTTATTAGTGAATGGTACTTCAGGTATTGCTGTAGGTATGGCAACGAACATTCCACCTCACAATATGAGAGAAATTATCAATGCAGTAATTAAAATTATTGATAACAAAGTAGAAGAGAAACAAACAACAATAGAAGAACTCATGCAAATTGTCAAAGGACCAGATTTTCCTACAGGTGCGATGATTTTAGGTACAAAAGGAATTAACGAAGCATATCGTACAGGTCGTGGTAAGATTAAAGTACGTGCCGTAACAGATATTGAACCAATGGCAAATGGGAAAAGCCGTATTGTAGTTACAGAACTTCCTTACATGGTAAATAAAGCACGTTTGATTGAAAAGATTGCAGATTTAGTAAAAGATAAGAAAATAGATGGTATTACAGAGCTTCGTGATGAATCAGATAGAAGTGGTATGCGTATTTGTATTGAGCTTCGTCGAGATGTTAATTCCAATGTGATTTTAAATCAATTATATAAACATACACAATTACAAGATACCTTTGGTGTTATTATGTTAGCATTAGTAGATAATGAACCAAAAGTATTAAATCTTTACGAAGCATTAGATGTGTATTTACGTCATCAAGAAGATGTTGTGACAAGACGTACAAAATATGATTTAAAGAAAGCCCAAGAACGAGCACATATTTTAAAAGGCTTATTGATTGCCTTAGACCATATTGATGAAGTCATTAAAATTATTCGTGGTTCTAAAAATGTAGCAGAGGCAAAAGCATTGTTGATTGAAAATTATGGATTAGATGATGTACAAGCACAGGCGATTGTGGATATGCGTTTAAGAGCATTGACTGGATTAGAAAGAGATAGATTAGAGCAGGAATACACAGAATTGATGAAAAAGATAGATGAATTTAAGTTAATTCTTTCTGACGAAAAAGTATTGCTTGGAGTAATTAAAGAAGAAATTTCTATCATTCGTGATAAATATGGTGATGAAAGAAGAACAACAATAGGTTTTGATATGGAAGATTTAACAGATGAAGATTTAATTCCAGATGAAAATACAGTAATTGCAATTACAAGACTTGGTTACATTAAACGTATGACTGTGGATAACTTTAAAGCACAACATCGTGGTGGTAAAGGTATCAAAGGAATGCAGACGATTGAAGAAGACTATATTGAAGATATGTTTATGACAACAACACATCATTATGTTATGTTTTTGACGAATAAAGGTCGTGCATATCGTATCAAAGCGTATGAAATTCCAGAAGCAAGTAGAACAGCACGAGGAATTGCAATTATCAATCTATTACATTTACAACCGGGAGAAAAAGTAACTTTTGGTATTGCATTGAAAGAATTTGACGATGAACGCTACTTATTCCTTGCTACCAAATCCGGTATTGTAAAGAAAACAAAGATGAAAAACTTTGCAAATATTCGTAAAACAGGTATTCAAGCAATCAACTTAAAAGAAGATGATATTTTAATTGGTGCAAAAGCAACGAATAATCAAAAAGATATTTTATTGATTACGAAACTTGGTATGAGTATTCGTTTCAATGAAAAAGATGTTCGTGCCACAGGTAGAAGCTCCATGGGTGTTATCGGTATGACACTTTCCGAAGGAGATGAAGTAGTATCGATGCAATTAACCTCTCAAGGAGATTATGTATTAGTAGCATCTGAACTCGGACTTGGTAAATTGACACATATCAATGAATTTTCTGTGCAAAGACGAGGCGGAAAAGGTGTGAAGTGTTATAAAATTATCGAAAGAACAGGCGATGTTATCGGTGCTAAAGTGTTAAATTTGGAAAATGAAGTAATGTTAATTACAAATGAAGGTATTATCATTCGTACATTAGTAAGTGATATTAGTGTGGTAGGACGAAATACTTCAGGTGTAAAACTCATTAATATTGATAGTGAGAAAGGAATTCGCGTTGCAAGTATTGCAAAAGTAAGAGAACCTATGAATCCAGAAAATCAAGAAGACCTTTTAAAGAAAATGGAAAAGGAATTATTTTGACCGGGCGACCATACCATATTGATCCGGAAATTAATCATGGAATTCCGGAAATGATTGCTTCTTA
>CALASV010000337.1 GCA_937888895.1 uncultured Clostridia bacterium
ATATAATCATCTGCACCATACTCTAAACCTAAAATTTTATCCATATCATCATCTTTTGCTGTTACCATAATAATTGGTACATCAGAAAATTCTCTTACTTGCTGACACACTTCATATCCTGTCATTTTTGGAAGCATCACATCTAATAAAATGACATCATAGGTATTCTTTTGTATCATTGCCAAAGCTTCCTCACCATCATACGCACATTCTACTTGCATTCCCTCTTGCTCTAAACTAAAACGAATACCCTTCACAATTAATTTCTCATCATCTACAATTAGTACCTTTTTTGCCATTACTATTATGCTCCTTTCAAATAATCTACTTTATCGTAACATTGTTTTTTACTTTTTCAAACATAGCCTCCCCAATACCACTAATATTCATCAGTTCTTCAATGCTTTGAAACTTTCCAACTTTCGTCCGATACTCTATAATACTTTTTGCTTTTGATTCTCCAATACCAGATAAAGTCATCAATTCTTCTACACTTGCTGTATTTAAATTAATTACTTGTTTTTCTCCTGTTAATTCTTCGCCTTGTATTTCACCCTCTATTTGTTCTTTCATAGAAAGTTGACTTAATTCTTCTTTTGTTAAAATATAAATTCTTTCTCCATCTTCTACAACTCTCGCCAAATTGTGATACTCTTTTGCTGCTTCTTTTGTAAATCCTCCTGCCAATTCGATTGCCATATAAAGCCTAGAATTTTTCTCTAACTGATAAACTCCTTCTTTTTGTACTGCTCCACATACATGAACAAAAATATACTCTACCTGTTCTTCCTTTGGAATATCTTCTATTTCTGTATTACCTTTTACTAAATTTTCATCCATATTTGATATCGGTTCTTCTTGTTCTATTTGTGAAAATATACTACTTGGAAGTTCTTCTGTTTTATTTTCCTGCTTTATTTGCCAAAAATAAAAAATACTACTGACTGCAAAAAATAAAACAACAACTATGATACGAAACTTTTTCAAACAAATTCCTCCTTCTTTGGAGTCTTTGCTTCTTCAGTCGCCTAAAGTTATTGTACCTAATATTTGTTTTCTATGCAAGAGCAACTTTTTTTATTTCCACTTAAAAAGAATAACTCCACCTATCATCAAACCCATTCCTATCAATTTAGAAAAATCAAACGATGCTTTTTGTGAACCAAATAAACCGAATAATTCAATCAAATAGGCAACAATTAACTGTGAAACTACAATAAACATAATTGCTTTTGCTGGTCCAAGTAATTCTACTCCTTTAATTACGGTATAAGTAATAAATGCTCCCATTGCCCCACCAAGTAACATATATTTTTTATCTACCGTGAATAAAGAAGCTACTGTTCCTTCTCGTCCAGTAATAAACCATGCCACAATACAAACAAGTAACGCTGTAAACTGCACAAATCCAGAAGCCATCCAAATACCACTTTGTTTTGTTACTGCTGTATTAAATACTCCTTGAATACTCATCAATGCTCCAGATAAAATAGAAATTAACATACCTAGCATATCCAAATTTCTCCTTTTTATTTTTTAGTATGTTCCGAACAAATACACTTTATTCTCCTTGAGGAACAACTACTAACAATTCTGATTTCATAAAATCGGCTGGTGTTACTAACCAACCACCATCTCCATCAATATCATAACCATACTTTTTAAATGCTGTCCAAACTAAATGAGCACACTGTGTTCCCCAATATTCTCCCTTCATATCTTTATCATCTATCATGCCTGAACTTAGCCGATATGGAATCCCTACTAAACTTCGCTTTGCCTCTTTTGCTATTTTATTTCTTAATTCTTTTGGTGCTTGTAATCGCAATACCTTCACATGAGGATATCGTTGCCATTCTGAAAGCTTTGCATACTCTGACTTAGTACCAATCCCATAAGCTTCTAATGTAATCCCTTGCTTTGCATCTACAACTAAACCTGCATGTCCATGTCGATAACAAAAACAATAAGTAGAATCTGTCACCAAAATATCTCCATTTTCAATATTTGTAAATAGTTGTTTCTTTGGAGTATTTTCCTCTTTAATAATCCCATAAAAAGTTATTGTATTATAGTTATTTTTATCCTCTCTAAAACTCTCCCAATATTCCGGTCTTTGAATCAATAAAAAAATTGCTATCATTATACCAATCCATATCAAATATTTCTTCACAAAATAAAAACCCTTTCTTTTTATTATTTCTTTTATTCTTTCCATCCATGTTTGTTTTTATTTGAGAACTCTTTATACTTTTTTGTTATATTCAAAAAAGCACAAAATACTATCCTATTA
>CALASV010000338.1 GCA_937888895.1 uncultured Clostridia bacterium
AGAAAAATGTTACATTCTCGCTTCCAGTACGCTCACTAATTAAAAAACAAGGGCGTTGCAAGTCGCAAAAAGACGCGACCCTTGTTTTTTAATTTTTTTCCGATATTCCCTCGTTGCACGAAGGGGGAACTAAAAAAAGCATTCGTTCCCCCTTCGTCCACCTTCAGTCTATCAGAAAAAGCGTTTCACTTAGGTTTTGGCTGTTTTACGCTATTTTACCCCCTTCCGTCCCCCCAAGGGGGAAACGCACTCCAAAAGAACTGCATGAGGTGTTTCCTTTACGTTTATTCTACTTTTGTAGAATTGTACCACCGAATCAGGGTGTCTAAGATACATTTAACCAAATCAGAGTATCTACAATACATTTAACATAACAAATTACACTATATAAGCATAATAAACCTACTACAAATTTAAATATTACTCCCATAGTTAATACCCTTTCCTGAAAAATACTGAACTTAATCTATAAATTGGATAGCGAACATATGCAGCTATGCAAAATAACATGACAAAAACAAGCCAAAAAAACTAATTTCCATAAAAAAAAGATAAACAATATGAAAATTCTTAAATTTATCAAAAACTTTTGTACATCCAAGCAAAAACAGATATGCTAGGAGTAAGATTTTAGATATCCAATAAAAAACTACAATCATTTTTAGTACCCTTTCTTAAAAAATATCGGATTTAACCTATAAATTGGATATCGGACAATATCAAATTGTGCTGCTAGATGTAAATAATTTTGCGTTATGCTATAATCTGCATGACCTAGCATAATGCGTAGCTTTTCCAAATTGCCTCCACCTACAATATAACTTGTTGCAAATGTATGGCGTAATAAATGAGCATGAACTCTTTGCAACCCAGAATCCCGTTTAATTCGTTGAAATAATTGTTTTACCGCATTATTTGTCAATTGACTTCCATGCCGATTGCTAAGCAAATAAGTTTCATTCTTGTTTGCATCAGGATATAATTGTATCATATTTGCTAGTTCTGGAACTAAAGGCACTAATCTACTTTTATTATATTTCGAATTATTTACCTTGATTAATCCATTTTTCAAATCAACATCTTGTTTCTGCAGATTACAAACTTCAGAAACCCGAAGTCCTGCATCCAACATCAAATGAAATATTATTTTGTCTCTATCATTTAAGATTTTATCTATCTTTTTTACTTCCTCTACTGATAAAGGGACTTTTAATGCTGGGTCTGGTCTTGGCAGTTTTATTTTATTAAACAAGTTATATTCTGTATATTCAAATTCTTCCAACCATGTACAAAATGCTTTTACGCTACGCATATAAGTATGTATAGATACATTTCTAACTCCACTATCTTTTAAATAGATAATATACTTCCTGATATCATCAGAAGTTAAATCTTCTATATTCTTCGGAATATGCTTTACAAATCGGTTTAAATGTTCCGTATAATTTAATATTGTCTTGGATGAGCAATACACTCTTTTATCTAATAAAAAAGATGCAATCACAGCACTTGTTTTCATGACACCTTGCTACCTTTCTTATTCATCATCCATTCTTCTTCGGGGTCCACATATTCGCCAGTTAATTTATCTACTAATAAATAATTATGGTCGAAGTTTTCTTCAGGCATCACTTCCTCTAGCATTTCTTTATTTAATTGTTTTGCTCGTTTTGCTTTATAACGCTTTGCTTCTTTAATATCGTTATCGTTTAAACACAATAAAGATAACATTACATCTGATACTGGATTGTCATTATTCAATCCTTTCATGTACATACCGTATGTGACTGCTTTATGAATGATTGCTTTTTTCATACGTTCTGCAGAAAGCTGTCTACTATAGATACGTGTCATTTTAAGACCTGTTGGTGTTGGTGCTACATCTACTAACTTTGTTCTTCTGAGAGCTGTCCAAAATCCACAATTAGGTCTTCTTGATTTATTGCTATCACCTGTTTTTTCTACAAGTCGGAATGTTCTATCTGTTAAATAGTCTACAATTAAACGACGATTATCCAAAAAGTCATAAATTCTCTTTGCTTCCGCCTTGCTTGTATTATTTTTGAGAGGTAAGATTTTATAAGATTTGGAAGCTTTACGCATTAATTGAAACTCTACATTTACAATAATAGTTACTGGAGGAGTTAATTTATCTGCTAATGCATTCATAATATCTGTCACTTTACCTGATTGCTCATATTGCAAAATAAAATGTTCACATCGTTGACGATATTGTTCATTTTTACCATGTTGTAAATAATAATTTAATCTAGCAATTGTAATATATTTCCAGTTGCGTTTTAAATAAGCTTGCTCATAAATATCAAAGTCATATCTATTGATTAAATTGTGAAATAACCAAGTCTTCAGAAAAAAAGACTTATATCCTTCTTCGATAACTTCCATAGATTTGTTATAAATACGCAAAAACACCTTTTGACCTTTTTGACCTCTAGAATAATAAGAAAATTCTGAATCACTATTGCCTTTATCATTAAAAATATAAATTGTTTTCCGACCAAGGCTAGTACAACGCATTGCATCCATACTTTTTCTATCAAAAAATTCTTCTGGTTTATTTAGATAGTTTGAATGCCAACAAAAATCGGTTCTATTTTCTTTTACTGTTTGGATATGTAGATTATACATATTACATATAGCTTTTGTCCAAGCATACGACTTTTCAAACGCTTGTGTTACTCCGTAGGTCCATAACATTTCTGACCTTATTTGTACGATAATTTCACTTGTTGTAGATAATTCCACTTCGTTTCCTGGCACAATTGGGGCGATAAAAATATCAAATTGTCCTGGCATTTCAAGAGAAAAATTATAGTATTTGGAAAACTTTAAATTAGATAAATTGAGATAATCCTGCATCTCTAGAACGAACAACTGAACCACATCACCTGTATATGCTTTCTTTGTTGCTCTTAAATTAAGCTTGTCAATCGCATGACGAAAAGCCAACACATTTTTGTCCTGGCTATCTACTGTAAAATCTTCTTCTAATTTCACGCTATAATAAAAAGTATCAATGTTATGTAAAAACTTCTTTGTTCGCATTTCAAACCAAAAAATGCGGTCTTTTTCTTCCATTTCCTCGTATAAAACACATTTAGAAATTCTTTGTTTGTCAATCATCATAATGCAGCACTCCGTTTTCTTAATATAATTTTTTATGTCTACGTTTATAAGCTTTGGAGTAATTTACTCCATCCATATTTACTGTTTCCGTTCCTACTCTAAGAGCAAGAATTTCTTCCGAGGACATCATTTGTCCTTCTTTCATATCTTTTTTTAACTTCTCAACACATTCATAAGTATCATAAGCTTGATAGTCTTTATCCTTTACAAACCAACATAAGATTCTCTTACAAGCTACATTTGCAGGGCTAGATGCTTGTTCTAGTTCCCAAGCATCATATCCTTTTTGAAATTGAAATCTCCATATTTTTTCACAAGATAAGACGTAGCTTGTTACTTGTCGCATCAAAGCATCGACATGACCAAATCGTTGAGCTGTATAAAAAATAGAAATGTTCCAATGACGGCATGTTAAAATGGAATTTAATAATAAAGGGTCTATATTATCTCGGAACTTTCTACTGTTTAACTCACTACCAGCCTCATCAATCAGTACTAACGTTACTGTTAATGTATCATTAACATCATCTTCTGCACGAACAGTATCTGTTGATAATACTACTTGCTCCAAAGATACCAGTAACTCGTAAGGTACATTTGTTAAATGTACGTTGCTTACAATATGTACTTTTTGTGTTACCCATTTTTTACGCCTTGGACAAAACACACGCAGTCCATTTTTTGCTCGATAAATCGAGCAAATATGATGGACTGCTGATAGTGTCTTACCACGTCCAAATAATCCAATAAATCCAACTATTTCTCCAGTACGCACTAAACGACCTTTTTTATGTCTAATATAATCAATGCCATCAACAACAAAGTAAATAATCATATTATGTATATTGGTAAACAATGCAATAATGACATGAGGTGCAAATAAAAATACAACTACTAATATAATAACAACAAAAAACATCATATAATTAGTACCTCCGTAAACTACCTAATAACGTATTTACTACGGAAAAAATACTATCCATAAATAATACAAACAATAGAAATCGAACTGCTAATTCCAACGGAGATGTTGCAGTTCCTATGACAAAATCAACGATTGTATCCATCGTTCCGATTGTGACCTCCTTTCATCCACGCACGTACCAATCGCATAATTTCAAAACCAACTAAAACTAATAACAGAGCTGAAATAGCATCTATAGCTCCTGTTTGCAAAAAATCCAATAATTCTTGTCCTATATCCTCAATGGAATTTAATGTTTGAGATATTTCTGATAAATATTGTGTTATGCTATCTAAATTACAATTACAATCTATAACAATTGTTTCTCCAGAATCCATATATTTATATTACTCCTTACTTTGCACTATCCTTTAGTAACTTATAAAGACCAATTCCTAAAATTAAAATCCATCCAATCAATATAACATTTAGCGGAAATGTAGTAAATAAAGACATAACGACTTTAACAACATCTACTATACTATTTACATCAGATTGCATATTAGAATTATCTGGAGTATATGTCGGTCTTATGGTTACTGTTGGGCGAGGCGTTGTTGTCAATCTTGGTGTTGCCGTTGGACGAGGAGTAAAAGTAACTCCCGGGCGAGGGGTTGCTGTCGGTCTTGGAGTTGCCGTCGGTCTTGGAGTTGCTGTTAAACGAGGGGTTACTGTCGGACGCCAAGTAGGCGTTGGCGTGTTTGTTGGTGTTGGTGTATTCGTTGGTGTTGGTGTATTCGTTGGTGTTGGTGTATTCGTTGGTGTTGGTGTAGGAGTTGCATGCAATAATATGTCTGCATAATCCAATGCATCTTGGTTCGGTGTAAGATCAAAGTTAGCTGGGATAGTTCCAGATGTACGCACAGGAAAATTACAATAAACTAAATCACATCCAGAACTAGAATTGAATGAAGTATTTTTACCAGAGCCACTAGCACTCGCTCTACGAAATCGTACATCGCCAGAATTAGTAAGTTTTACATCAGCAGTTCCATTTCCATATATACTAACGGAAAGTGTAGGTATTTGAGTAAAACACCACATAATACCGTTAGAAAATACTATATAATATGGATAACCATCTGATGCTGAATCAGCCTGATACGTAAACCCATAAGTCTGATACATATATTGTATACATTGTTCTTTTGTCATATATTGTTCAGCCTTAACCTTTATTGGTACTATATTATTTATTATCATCACCAATATCAAAAAATATATTACAATTTGTTTCTTCCACATACTAACCTCCAAATACTCAATCACAATACTATTTTATTTTTACGCTCCACTAAATCTTTTGTAAAAAAACACCAACAACATTGCTATTAACACCCAAATAAATAACGTCTTAATTGATATCTCAAAACCTTCAATCGGAATTGTTAATTCCATTACATTTTCCCACACGTACAACATTAACGTACGTAAATTATAGATACGAGGATGTTCTCGATAGTTATCTAGTTCTTCATCTTCTGGTTTCACAATGTCAGACCATTCTTCTTCCGTATGTTGATTACCTTCTTCATCTTCATACGTATGGGATATGTTATATTGATAATTGTAAGTTGGATCTACATTAACAGAAATTGAGCCATTATTATTAATAAGTATGTCTGCATCAATTGCTATTTTATCGCCATTGTCATTAATTTGATATAATGTAATTGTTGAGTTAATGGGAGTATATCCATCTATATGCTCTATATCATACTCTGCAATTACATTCCAGCCCAATACATATACATCAATGTCTATATTTGGCGGTATTATTGGAGTTGGTGATGGTAATGTTTCTGTTGGTTCTGGTATCGGAGTTGTATCATCTGGGTCTGGTGTCGGTTCTGTTTCATCTGGTTCTGGCGTTGGTGTTATCTCGTCCGGTTTTGATGTCGGCGTTGGAGTATTTGTTGGAGTTGGACTAGGTGTAACTGTTGGTATTGGTGTTGGAGTAACAAATGGGTCTCCGTCCGAAAAATACATTACTGATGTTTGATAATAACTATCTCCTACTTGCCAATCATCTTGTTTAATATTTTTAGTTGTATAAAACCCAAGACCTTTACCAGTAGCAGTATTATATGTAATATCATATTTTTCCTCTACGGTACAAGTTACAGTATATAAGTTATATACTGTTCCAGAGGCATCTGTATATGCTGTAGCATTATAATTATCATCTAATGCACTAGCATATACTACTTGCTCATCATCAGATGTACCATCTGCATAATTGCCATAAAAAACACGCAAATCAGAGACCGCAAACGTACCACCATTTACATAAAAATAAAATGTATATTGATATCCGTCCGATACCTCTCGAACATCAAAAGAATTGTATGCAGAGCAATCACCTTTCGTCCACGAACCAGCAAATACATGATTTGGATGGGAAGACAGCAATATTACAATCACCAATAAAACAACAAAAATTCGCTTCATAAAATGCCCTCAACTATCAAAAATACGAAATAACACTATTAATAACAAAAACAATAACAATAGAAAAAATACAACTTGTACTGGTCTTGGAAAGCAATTAAATAAATAACCTAATAAATTTATTAACTCATCATCCTTTAAATAAACAAGTAATGACTCTATATAACTTTTTACTAGTGTAAAAAAATTCTCTACTGTTTCTACATAATTCATCTATATCAATCCTTATTTACCTATATTAATCCTTTTATGAATGACCAAATGCCATATCCAATTAAGAAAAATATTAATACACCTAACACATTAAATACCATTCCAGGAATAAACGGAAATGTAGCCTTAAAAAAATTTAAAATCATCATAATAACTTCGAAAATGCCAACAACAACTGTTACAATAATCTGTGGGATTTGTATAATAAACTGAAATACTTGTCCAACAAAACTTACTATTCCAGAAAAAATATCACTAATATCAAAATCTCTTGATTGCATATATACTAATACATGTGCCAATCTGCTATTATACATTCTTCTACCTCATAAAATTTTAGGGCATACAAATGTATACCCCAAAAAACTTAAATAATGGATGATTTTATTAAGCACTATGACGCAACGCACTAAAAATAGTAATACCAATACCAAGTATAGATGCACCGAGAAAGATATTTAACGGAAATATTGTAAATAAACTAATAACCGTTTTGGTTACTTCAACCACTTCATCAATGACTGTCATATCTAAGCCGGAAGTTGTTGTTACTAAAGCGTTTACCATATTCACTACCTCACTTTTCTTTTAATCTCTATTTATAAGTTACGCTTTACCTTTGCGCTAAGGTCTAAAATTAATACGTCCTACGGATGCTACGGATGCAGAACCTAAACTCTGTTTCTGTTCTTCTTTTTTTTCTTGGCTTTCTTGATTATTGGAAGATATCAATGATTCTTCTTTTAAAATCACGTCATATATCACATCTAAATATTCTTTTGAAATCTTTTTTGCCGTTGCCTGAATCACCACCACAAGTCCGTACTTCGGAAAAACCGCTATTTCATTTCCGCCAAAGCCTCTGGCAAAATATGCCTCCTCATGAAGCCACCACAAAAAACCATACTCCCGCATTCCGAAATACTTTACAAACTCATCGGTATCCATCTGTTTTGCTGTCGCCGACTTTAGATACGCTTCGCTTACGATTCGTTGTCCATGATATTCTCCCCTGTTCAGGCACAAATTTCCTATCTTTGCCATCTCCTGCGCTGTCAGCATCCCGATATTGCTCATATTATTTCTATTAATCCCCAAATCGTTATCCACCGCATCGCAAGTGATTCCAAGCGGCTCATATAGGTTTTCATAAATGAACTTCTCAATCGGTTGCCCCGTCGCCTTCTGTAACACCTGCGTCAACAAATAAACATCAGCGTCTTTATAATAGAATTTCATTCCCGGCGTATACGCACTGGGAAGTTCTAAGATTGCCCGACTCCAATC
>CALASV010000339.1 GCA_937888895.1 uncultured Clostridia bacterium
CCAAAATACTTAAATGGTCAATTTGTTATTGCACTTTATGATGCAAAAAAAGAGGAACTTTATCTTGTGAGAGACCAGATTGGAATTTGTCCACTATTTTATACGATTGCTGACGAAAGAGTGATTTTTGCTTCTGAAATTAAAGGAATATTAGAATATCCTAACATAGAAAGAAAATTAAATTTAAAAGCAGTAGACCAATTGATGAATTTTCCTGGTGTTGTTTCACCAAACACATTTTTTAAAGGAATTTATTCATTAGAAGCTGGACATCTGCTTTGTATTCGAAAAGAACAAGAGCCTGTCAATATAGAATATTGGGACTTATGTTATGAGCTAGAAGTAGAAGACAAAGGCGAAGCTTACTATGTAGAGCGTTTACAAGAGCTTTTGAAGGATTCCATTCGTCGTAGATTGATTGCAGATGTTCCGATTGGATTTTATGTGTCTGGTGGGTTAGATAGTTCGATTGTGGCATGTTATATCGGAAAGTTTTTATTAGATAGTTTCTATTCTTTTTCTGCTGAAATTGGTTCGGGGGATTTAGATGAAAGCCGTTTTCAAAAGATGGTAAAAGAATGTGTAAAATCAGAACATTATAGTGTAAAAGTTGGAGAAGAAGAAATTTGGAAGCATTTGTCTGATGTTATCTATCATGCTGAAGGAGCAGTGAAAGAAAGTTATGATGTAGCTGCCTTTTTGTTATCTGATTTAGTAAGTAAATCTCCAGCAAAAGCTGTTTTAACAGGACAAGGTTCAGATGAATTTTTCTGTGGTTATGTAGGATATATGGTAGATTTATTCCGAAATATGCAAAAAAATCAAATGACAAAAGAAGAATGTGAAATCAATGAACGTCTTTGGGGAGACCCTTATTTTCGATTTGAACGAAATCATGCAGAAATTAGAAAGATACATGCAAGTTTATATCATTCGGATATTCGAGGAGAGATGGAAAGTTTTGCATCTTGGATAAATAGTCCAATTGATATCAATAAAGTAAAAGGGTTAAGTTCTCAAAAGCGTAGGTCTTATATTGATTATAAACTTCGTTTGTCAGACCATTTATTAACAGAACATGGGGATAGAATGTTTTTTTCGCATTCGGTAGAAGGTAGACATCCATTTTTAGATGCCAAGTTGCTTTCTTTTGTAAAAACTATTCCAGATAAATATAAATTAAAAGGTGTGAATGAAAAATATATTTTGAAAAAAGCAGGGGAAGGGATTGTTCCAGAACCAATTTTAAAACGAAAGAAATTTCCATTTCAAGCACCGGGTATGTCCTCTTTAATTAAAAAAGCAAATGATATGCCATATTTAAGTGAAGAATACATAAAGAAGTATGGAATTTTTGACTGGAATCAAGTGAATGAATTAAAAAATGTTTATAGTCAAGAGGGATTTCAGTTAATGGGTGCTTATGAAATCGATTATTTATTAATTGTAATGACAGTTACAATGCTTTGCGAACAATATTCATTGTCTTTATAAGCAGGAGATAAAATATGGGGGACCTAGGGTTTATCAAAGAAGTAGAACAACAACTAGCAAAAGAAGTAAATGAACAGTTAAGAAACGAAAATAAAAATAAGAATAGAAATCAAGAAAGTATTAGAAGAAAGAGAAGAAGACGAAAAAGAAGACGAAAAAGAATATTATTAAATATTTTATTCGTTTCTATTATCATTTTTATCGTTGTTGGGTTTTTCTTGTATCGAGATAGCTTAGTTTATAAAGTATGTCGAGTAGAAGTAGGTGGAGTAGTAACACCTATGGACTTTCTAAAAAAAGTAGATGAAAATGCATACTTTACAGAGAAAAGTGAGCCATTTGATACAACGAAGTTAGGGGAATACAAAATAAAAATTAAGACAGGAATATTTACAGTATCTTCTACATTATATGTGCAAGATACAATAGCTCCCACATTAGAAGTAAAAAATAATTCAATAACACTTGGAGAAACTTGTCGTATTGAAGATTTTGTAGTAAAATTAGAAGATAGAACGGATATCACATTATCTTTTAGACACGCACCTGATTTTTCAAAGATTGGAAAACAACAACTTGAAATTATTGCAACAGATTTAGGTGGCAATACGATAAGTAAGAATGTACAACTTTGGATAACACCAGTGCTTTCACCAATTTATGTGGAGTTAGGAAGTGACGCACCAACAATTTCTGAGTTAGTAGTAGAAGGGGTACAAGCAACTTATGTGAGTGACCCATCTATCGTGGATATCAATACATTAGATACTTATACTGTGATTTTGGAAGTGGAACAAGAAGAATATATAGTCGAAGTAATTGTGAGAGATACGATAGCTCCTTCATTAGAAGTACAAAGTGTAACAGGGTATTCGATGCTAGAGAAGAAACCAGAAGAATTTGTTGTTTCTTGTACAGATTTGACAAATACAACAATTGCTTATAGAGAAACGCCAGATTTTGAACAAGTAGGAGAACAAAAAGTAGTCATTGTAGCTACAGATGAAAGTGGAAATCGAACAGAAAAAGAGACAACATTAGTTCAAATAGCAGATGAAGAACCACCTGTATTTTCCAAAGCAAAAGATTTTAGTGTATATTTAGGCGAAACCGTTTCTTATAAATCAAAAGTTACAGTTACTGATAATTGTATGGAAGGTTTAACTGTCCATGTGGATGCTTCTGCAGTAGATTTGAAAAAGGAAGGAAGATATCCTGTTACTTATACTGCTACGGATATGGCAGGTAATGCTACATCGAAAACACTTACGGTAACAGTAAAAGAATATCGTGCAGATGAAGATGCTTTGTATGAAAAAGTAAATGCTATTTTAGATAAAATTTTAACAGATGATATGACAGAGAGAGAAAAGTGCCAAAAGATATATAATTACATTCGAGGTCAAGTATCTTATATTAGTTATTCGGATAAATCAGACTGGGTCAATGGTGCAATGGAAGGATTAAATAAAGGAAAAGGAGATTGTTTTGTTTATTTTAGTCTTTCTAAAGCGATGTTAACTTGTGCTGGTATTCCAAATTTGGATATTGAACGGATTCGAGTAGGCGATTCTATGCATTTTTGGAATTTAGTTGATTTAGGTGATGGTCATGGTTGGTATCATTTTGATACAACTCCAAGAAAAGATAAAACAGTTATTTTCTTATGGGATGATAAAAAACTAAAAACCTATTCCGATAAAAATAATGGTTCTCATAATTATGATAGAACGAAATATCCAAAAATAAATTAAGTTTTGTGAGGTTTAAAAGGATGAAAAAGGTAGGTATCATAGGTGGGCTTGGTCCTATGGCAACGGCGTATTTTTTACAATTAATTACAGAAATGACAGATGCTTCAAAAGGCCAAGAACATATCGAACTTCTTATTCATAGCAAACCTCAAACACCTGATAGAACAGGTTATATTGTAGGAAAAAGTGAAGAAAATCCGTTATTAGCATTGACAGAGGTTGGCAAAGAATTAGTACAGTATGGTGTAGATTTTATTGCAATACCGTGTATTACAGCACATTATTTTCAAAAAGAATTAGAAAAACAAGTCGGTTGTTCGATTATACATGCGATTGAAGAAACGGCAAAGTATTTAAAGTCAGAACATATTATGAAAATAGGGTTGATGGCAACGGATGGAACAATAGAAAGTAAACTTTTTCAAACGGTTATGGCACAATATGAGATAAAATGTTTTGTACCAAATAAAGACAATCAAGTTCATGTCATGTATTTAATTTATGAAAATGTAAAAGCAGGAAAAAAACCAGAAATGGAGTTGTTTTATCAAGTCTCTGATGCATTATTTCAAGCAGGAGCACAAGTTGTTTTGCTTGGATGTACAGAACTTTCGTTAATTAAACGAGATAATAGATTAGAACATGGATTTTTAGATGTATTAGAAGTGTTAGCAAAGCAAGTAGTGGTACTATCAGAGGCAAAATTAAAGTCAGAGTATATTCATTTAATTACATAAAAATTAAGTTTATGTTGTGTTAATGAAAAAAAGAAGCTATAATGGAAGAAATAAAGAAAGGATAGTAATATGAGAAAGTTATTTTTAGTAGCAAGTTTTTGTATGTTGTTAGGATTAACAGCATGTGGAAGTGATGAAAAGGTAATTTCACAAGATTCACAAAATGTAACACAAAGTCCAAAAGAAGAGAATGGGCAGTCTTCAAAAGAAGAAGCAAACAAAGCAAATGGTTATGTATTTACTTATAATGATATTAAAATACAAATAGATGCAGATGCACAAAGTTATGTAGAACAATTAGGAGAACCGACATCTTATTATGAATCTCCAAGTTGTGCATTTGATAATTTAGATAAGTCTTCTCCGTCTAAATAGTTGTATACCATTTGTCTTGATACGCCTAAATATTTGGCTAAGTTTACTTTTGATATATTTGCTTCTTTTAATATAACATTTATCTTTTCTACTGTATTCATCGATTGTTTCCTCCCTAGTTTCATTTTATCATTTTACACTAATTGTGTCAAGTCAATTGGGATTATTTATATACTTTGTCAATAATACCTCCACCAAGACATTCATCACCATTATATAGTACGCAAAATTGTCCAGGTGTAACGGCTTTAGCATTATCGTATTTTACTTTTATTTGATTATTATCTAGATATTCAACTTGACAATTAATATCTGCTTGACGATATCTAAATTTGCAGGTACAATTTGTAATTCTTTTATCTGTTAAGTAATTAAAGTCTTTAATTAAAGCTTCATTTGAATATAAATATTTATTTTCATCACCGTTTGCAACATATAGGATATTATTGGTTAAATCTTTTTCAACAACAAAAATTTTTTCGTGTGCTCCACCTAGATTTAAACCTTTTCTTTGGCCAATTGTATAATACATTAATCCATTGTGTGTACCAAGTATTTCTTTAGTTTCGATATTTACGATATTTCCTGGTTGATTTGGTAAATAATTTTTAAGAAATTTTGTAAAGTTTCTTTCACCTATAAAACATATACCAGTTGAATCTTTTTTCTTAGCAGTTATTAATCCATATTCTTCAGCTATTCTTCTTACTTCTGGTTTTTCGATATCTTGTAATGGGAAGATTACATCTTTAAAAACGTCTTTGTTAACGTAGGCTAGAAAATAACTTTGATCTTTATTTTTGTCGCTTGCTTTATGTAAATGTCCTTCAACTATTTTTGCATAATGTCCGGTTGCAATGTAGTCTGCACCAAGTTCTTTGGCTTTTTTATAGAACAAATCAAATTTAATATATTTATTACACATAACATCTGGATTTGGTGTTCTACCTTTATTTAATTCGTTTAAAAAGTATGTAAAGACATTATCCCAATATTCTTTAACATAGTCTACACGATGTAATGGAATATTTAATTTGTTGCATACTGCTAGAGCATCGTTATAATCTTTTTCTTGTGGACATATGTCATCACCAAGATCTGGATTTCCTAAATAATCATTATTAATTGTACTATCCCAATTTCTCATGAATAATCCGATAACATTATAACCTTGATTTTTTAATAAGATGGCTGCTACTGATGAATCAACGCCACCTGATATACCAATTACTACAGTTTTCATTTTTTCTCACCAAATAAAGTATAACATAAAAGTAGATAAAAAGCACTATTAGACAAACATTTTTATGATAATTTTAATTAATGTTGGAAATAGAAAGGCTTCGCTTATTGATGATATTAATGTTATTATTAAAGTTATAACAAAAATAAGGGTATAGTTTTTAAAGAATTTTGGTAAATTTAGGTTTTGTTTACTTCTTATTTGTTTGATATAATTAACTGTAAACATTATACTATAAATTGTTAGAATTATTATGACAATTAGATTTAGGAGTTGTCCAAAAAGTGTATATAATATTGATAGGATTATACCTTTATAACTATATGTAAGTATAAATGCAGATAGAGAAAAACCAAAGATAAATCCTTTTAAATATAGTAAGAATATGTTAATAATAATGCCTATAATAGTCATTCCTAGTATCCATATAATTGTTGAATATGTTAGATTAGTTATGATACTATTTTTAAAGGCGATAATACTATTAATTGATTGATTATCTATATTACTGATAAATATTTGGATTTTGTCAAGGACTAGTTTTTTATCATTTAGATCGATAATATTTGAAAATATTGCTCCAGAGATTACTCCTAAAAATAGAATAGTTATTACAAAGATATTGATTTTTTTGCTTGGAAAAATAATGTTTTTAATATTGTTATATTTATTTATCATAAGTTCACCTAGTTAATTATATTCTTTTCTATTGTAAATATTCTTATTTTTTTGTATAATATTTTTGAGGTGTTTGATAATGAGTAAAAATAAGAAGAAAAAGAGAAAGACTAATTTAGCAATGAGACTTATGGGAATATTTATG
>CALASV010000340.1 GCA_937888895.1 uncultured Clostridia bacterium
TGGTATTATTACATTAGTATATGGTGTTGCTACTTGCTATTTATCTCCTCTCCTTACGAAGTATATTGTGGAACGATTTGGAGCAAAAATATCCCTTATTGTGGCAAGTTTGATTACAGCGGGTTCTTTAGTCATTTTCCTTGTAAGTCCTACAGTAGCATCCTTAATTATTATTGTATTGATTATGGGTGTAGCAGATAGTTTTGGATATCCAGCACTTTCTATGTACTTCTCTGAATTACAAGAAGTGAATGCTTACGGAGAAAATAAATCATTAGGTGTTTATGGCGTATTTGATGGTATTGCACAAACGATAGCACCATTTATTTTTGGTGCTGCACTTGCCTTTGGAACAAATCAAGGAATTGCAGTCATTGGCATTGGTTTTGCATGTTGTACATTTTTATTTATAATTACTTCGATTCGATTAAAAGCATTTATGAAAAAATAATAAATGAAATAGGCTGTCACAATGATAGCCTATTTTTATTTGGAAGAAAGCATAAAAAAATTAATTCCTTTGTATAAAAGTATCTCTGTCGGAAAAACTATGGATGAATGATGAAAGAAAGGCAGGGATTTTTGTGAATAAGTTCAGTGAAATCATTAGAAAACGTGCAATGCTTGGTGTTGCTGTTTTTTGTATCGCAGCAATTGCGACGGTTGGTGTATTAAGTCAGGGAGATAATAATAATGATAATACACCAGATTCTTTTGTGGATTTGAATGAAAGTCCAGAAAAAGAAGAGAAACAACAAGTAGCACAATCGGATACACCAGATATAAAAACTTCAGAGCAACAAATTGCAGAGGGTGATACCGATGTACAGCAAAAAGAACAATTAGTAGTGAAAGAAAAGGAAGTTACAGATTCTAAAAATGAAGAACAACAAGTAGCAGAGAATAAGCCTACGGTAGAAAAAATAGATACTTCTGCACAAATAGCACAGCAGGAAGAAATAGATACAAACGAAATAGAACAGACAGAGGATACACAAGTATTAAGTCCTCAATTAATTGCAGAGCAATTAACTTTTGATAAATCGGCAGGGCTTTTATATCCAATCCAAGGGGAAGTTGTCATTCCATATAGTCCAGACCATGCAGTATTTCATTTTACATTAGAGCAATTTAGTACAAGTGATGCCGTTGTCCTTTCTTCTAGTGTAGGAACACAGGTGAAAGCAGCGGCAAAAGGAGTAGTTACAGCAATTGAGGAAGATGATAGAATTGGAACAACAGTAACAATAGCTGTAGGAAATAATACAAGTTTAGTATATGGTCAATTAGAAGTTGATGGATTACAAGAAGGAGATATGATAGATGCTGGGGAATGCATTGGAACAGTAGCAGAGCCAACAAAATATTATGTAGTCGAAGGTCCTAACTTGTATTTTCAAGTATTAGAGGGAGAAGAAAGTTTAGACCCAATGTTATTATTTACGGATTCGGAATAAATTCTCCTTCTTTAAAAATATGTATCAATATATAGAAAAGTGGTCGGTAAGCTGGTACATTAACAATATTTTTTGGGAATGGAAAAGTGAAACACCGACCACTGATTTTTTATAATATATGAAAAAATCTTAAAAAGATTTCTATGTACCAGCTTGATACTATAGTATATGCAAAACTGTGAAAAAGGTACTTCTAATTTTTTACTTTAGAAGTACCTTTTTCAATGATATATTATTTTAAGGAGAAAATGATATTTAGGTCAATCGGTTATGATTTTGTAACATTTTCTTAGAATGTTAAGATAGGTGTATCAATGAGTTGATACATAACAACAAAATGACATAAACTTCCTGCTAATACAAAGAGATGGAAAATTTCGTGAGAGCCGAAATTTTTATGCAATTGATTAAAAATAGGAAATTTACAAGCGTAAATAATGCCACCAATTGTATAAATAATACCTCCTGCAAGTAACCAATAGAATGTTTGTGTATTCATAAGTGCTAAAATATCAGAAAAAGAAAATACACAAAGCCAACCCATTGCAATATATAAAATAGAAGAAACCCATTTTGGACAGTTAATGAAAAAGATACATTGTAAAATACCAAGCAAAGCAACTGCCCAAACAAGCAAGAAGAGAAATGTACCACTAGAACTGCTTAATGTAATTAAACAAACCGGTGTATAAGAACCTGCAATTAAAACATAAATCATAATGTGGTCTAATTTTTTTAAGATGCGATTGGAACGCTCTGATATATTAAACGTGTGGTAAATCGTACTTGCAGAGTAAAGTAAAAACATACTAACGACAAAAATTCCAAGGGAAATAACATATACGGGATGTTCTCCTTTTATCGCACGAGAAAGTAAAGGAATGGCAGCAAGTAAAACCATGACAACTCCTAAAAAATGAGTAAAAGCACTGCCAGGGTCTTTTGGATGAGTGATGTTTTGATGTAATGTTTCTTTTGACATAGAAAAGCTCCTTTCCATAATAAATAATATGAGATAAATAGTTTCATAGGTAACAAATTTTTCAGTTAATATAATTATAACTATAATCATCATAATATAAAGTTATTTATAATATTATATGTAGTTTCAAAAACTATATAACGAGTAATTTAATACTACAATATATTTAAAAAAAAAGCAAGTATTATTTACAAAGTTTTTGTAAGTTTTTCTTTTCACTTGCAAGATGTTGTTTTTCACAGTAAAATAAGAGTTAATTACAATGGAGTAGCATACTACAGTAGTAATGTGTAATTTCGTTATAAGTAATGAAGTGAATTGTAAATATCAGTTTAAAGAATGGAGGAAAGTAAGAAAGATGGATATTCAATTAGGAGATATTGTTACATTAAAAAAAGAGCATCCTTGTGGTAGTAAAGAGTGGGAAGTTCTTCGAGTAGGAATGGATTTTCGTTTAAAGTGTGTTGGATGTAATCGTCAAGTGATGATACCAAGAAAACAATTAGAGAAAAGTATAAAAAAAATAATGCCAAAGGTAGAAAAAGTTGAAAATGAAGAATAAAGTTGTTGTTTTATGTTGTACATGGATTTGTTGTGTTATATTTAGTTTTATATGTTCAAAAGCAATAGGAGAACCTATTGTAGTAGAGGCAAAGGAGAAAAGCAAAATAATTTTGATTACACCAAAACTATCTCCAACTCCAACGGTAGTACCAAAACCTACAAAGGCTTTAATTATTACTTTAAGACCGAAGCGAATAGTGACTAACACGCCAGTACCAACAAATACGCCAACCAGTACACCAACGCCAACAGTGACAAATACGCCCACACCAACAAGCACACCAACACCAACGCCGAAACCATCGGTAACGTTTACGATGGTTGGTGATATTTTATTGCATACGAGAGTATTAAACTATAGTTTACAAAAAGATAATACATACAATTTTAATAAAATATTTGAAAATGTGGCAGAGGATGTTAAAGAGGCAGATGTTGCTTTGGTAAATCAAGAAGTGATTCTTGGAGGAACAGAACTGGGAGTTTCTGGGTATCCAACGTTTAATGCTCCTTATGAAGTAGGAGATGCTTTAGTAAATGCTGGATTTGATGTTGTGTTACATAGTACGAATCATGCTTTAGATAAAGGAAAAAATGGGTTGCTTCATTGTATCAAATTTTGGAAAGAAACTTATCCAGACATTGCTGTAGTAGGGATTCAAGAAAGTGCCAAAGAGCAGGAAGATATTTGTATTGTAGAAGTAGATGGTATTCGGATTGCTATTTTAAATTATACGTATGGAACAAATGGTATTGCACTTCCGAAGGATATGCCGTATGCTGTAGATTTATTAAAAGAAGAAAAAGTAATTGCTGACTTAAAAAAGGCAGAGGAACAAGCTGATTTTACAATTGTTTGTCCACACTGGGGAACAGAGTATAGCCTTACTCCAGATAATAGTCAGAAAAAATGGACAAAAATTTTTCTAACTTATGGAGCAGATTTAGTATTAGGTACACATCCTCATGTCATAGAACCAATCGAATGGATAGTAGATGGAAAAACAGGAAATAAAATGCTTGTCTATTATTCGATTGGAAATTTTGTAAATTGGACTTCTAGTAAGGGAAATAAAATAGCAAATCGAATGGTAGGAGGTTTAGCTAATATAACGATTGAATTAGATGAACAAGGCAAAGCGTTTATTGCTGATTATGGAGTAGAGGCAGTCGTTTGTCATGTGGAATCTAAAGTAAATGGAATAACAGTATATCCATTATCGGAATATACAAAAGAATTAGCGAATAGAAATGAAATTAGAAAGCAAGATAGTAATTTTTCCTTAAATTATTGTGTTGATTTATGTAATCAAGTATGGGGAGATTTGTGGGAATAGCTTGAAAAAAAGATAGTTTTTAGTGTGAGTTTATGCTATAATGAGACTACTATGCAAAGTATATGTAGATAACGAATATAAAGGAAGATTGTAAATATTTGTTTGATTTTTACGATTGGAAAGAGGAGGTTGTGCCTATGGCGATGATTGGAAAAGATAAAAAATTAGTGAAGAAAATTTCACAATTACGTTCTTTAGATGGTGCAAGTGGTGCTGATGAATTGTTAAATATTCATTCTAGATTGATGAAGGGGAGAACTAACTTTGAAAGTATTATGACAGGAACTTTAGTTTCTGCAATGAATATTAGTAATTTGGATTTAGCTGTTAGTGATAGAGTAGATGAGTTAAAAGAAATTAGTAATAATTTAGCAGATACAGCAAATGAATTAAATAATATTTCGGCTGAAACAGCTAATATTACAAAAGAAGTAGCACAGGCACATGACTTTTTAGCACAGTCAATTACTGAAATTTCTGGAGATACGCAAGAGTGTTTAGAAGCGATTGAAAAAAGCGAAGAAAATATTGAATCAATTGAGAAAATCTCTGCACATGCAGAAGAAGATTCTAAACAAATGCAAAGAGATATGTCAGAGTTAATGTCAGTTATTACACAAATGCAAGCAGTAATTACTTCCATTAACTCGATTTCTGGTCAGACGAATTTATTAGCATTAAATGCGTCAATTGAAGCTGCAAGAGCAGGAGAAGCAGGTGCTGGTTTTGCTGTAGTAGCAGAAGAAATCCGCCAGTTAGCAGAAGAAACGAAAGTATTAACTAATAATATGGCAACTTTCCTTGGAAATATTCAGACTGCTTCGAAAAAGAGTGTGGAAAGTGTAGAAACTACAGTAACTTCGTTACATCAAATCAATGAAAATTTAGTGACAATTGTAGAAGGAAATGTGGAAAATAGAAAACGTCTTCAAGCAATTAACGAAAATTTAACGAATATTGCAGCTAGTAGTGAAGAAATTAGTAGTTCTATGAACGAAGTGGAAAATCATGCAGCACAATTAGATGAAAGAGTTGCTAGTATGAATGAAGATTCTCAACATTTAAGAAATGTTAGTGTGAATTTAGAGAAAGTCGTAAAGCCAATGGAAGGCATTGAAGAAAAGTTACGAGCAACGAATAAAAAAATTGGTACAATGTCACTCGATGCTTTTTATATGCCAAGTAATCAAGTATTTATTACAAATGTTAGAAATGCGATTACAGCTCATCAAAAATGGTTAGAATCGTTAGATAAGATGATAACAACAGGAGAAGTACAGCCATTACAGACAAATGACCATCGTTGTGGATTTGGACATTTTTATTATACAGTTCAACCAAAAAATCAAGAGATTTTAAAAATTTGGGCAGCACTTAGAGAGAATCATAAGAAATTTCATGCAAATGGTGGTCAAGCTGTTGTTTTAATTAAACAAGGGGATACAGAAAAGGCAAGAGAGTATTACTGTAAGGCAGAAGAAGTTTCTAGACAATTGTTAAAAGATTTTGAAACTATGATTTCTATCGCAGAGCGTTTAGATAAGCAAGATATTCGTGTTTTTGAGTAGAAAAACGGTTGACAAGATACATAGTTTGTGCTAAAATACCGACTTGTGACGAGTAAAATTTTCCTTGCTCTTTTAAAAGAGGAAAGGGCCTAAGACCAGAAGGAGGTGCAACACAACTATGAACCAGTATGAATTAGCCTTAGTTGTAAATGCAAAAGTTGAGGATGACGTAAAGACAGCTACAGTAGAAGCTGCAAAGAATCTCATTACAAGATTCGGAGGCGTTATAACAAACGTAGAAGATTGTGGTAAAAAGAGACTTGCTTACGAAATTCAGAAAATGAAAGAAGCTTTCTACTACTTTATCAGATTCGAAGCTGAGACCACTGCACCTGCAGAAATCGAAAGCCGTATCAGAATCATGGACAATGTAATCAGATACTTATGCGTTAGACAGGACGAAGCATAGAAAGTAGGTATATATGAATAAAGTTATTCTTATGGGACGTTTAACAAGGGATCCGGAAGTGAGATATTCACAGGGAGAAACACCCTTGGCAATTGCAAGATTTTCATTAGCT
>CALASV010000341.1 GCA_937888895.1 uncultured Clostridia bacterium
ATCCTCGACAGCTGCCACACCTTCAAATACAATGTACTGCTTTTTCATTGCATCTTTGATTTCAAACTCTCTCTTATAAACACCCATTGGGTTATTCGTTGGTACATAAGGAGGGTCTACTGGAATTGGATAAATTACATTCGTATAATATGGCTTCTCATAACCTCTCGTCTGCCAACAAGAAGGCACATCAATCTTTCCAGAAGCACTACATTCCTCATCAAAATCATTTTCAAAAAACTCAAAATCCCAAATACCATTTAAAAGTAACATCGCACCCTCATTCTCTGGAATGTAGTATGCACGTTGCTTTAATCTGTTTTCCTGTAAATAAGACAGATTTTCATATTTTCTCATTACACCCTAGCTCCTTCCATTTATTATTGCATAAATAAAGTAAATATTTAGAGATTTCTAAGAAAAACAATAGAAATCTTTTATTTTCACGCAATTTTACGCTAATCCTATTATACAACATTTTTTATCATTTGAAAACATTTCTATTCATCTCAATAACATAAATTTTTAATCTTTTAAAAATTATAAGATGGTAGAAAACTTTCTACCACCTTACTTTTTTATCTACTATTTTCTCTTATTTTATTTCTAAAAAACGTGAAACAAACAACACATCTGAAATATGCTTTGTCTCTTTATAAACATAAAGCATTACAACAATTCCATCTTCTCCATCTTCTTGAAATACAAATTCGGTATGATAGCCACTTCCTGTATCAAGTGTACTTTTAAAGGAACCAATATAATATGTATACTTACTTCCATAATATGTTTTCACTTCTTTCGATGGAAATGTTCCTACACTTCCTAAAATATTTTCCACAATCGCTTTTTCAATTAGTTCAGCTTCATCAGAATCATTCAAATAATCCGAAAGTTGCGTTTTATTATCAAAATAACATACAAAAAGAGATTCTGGTGTCGTTTCTTTTGTTTCTAACTGATTTAATACATACTGATACCCTTCCATCGAACCAAGATTTTCATCTACAATATTATGGCAAATTCCTTGTTTTGTCCATGCAGACGGAATATAATACTCTACTCCACCATTATGTAATGTCACTTTCGTTGCATTTGTTTTATTAAAAGAAGAACCATCTAGCAAATAATACATCTCTTTTGAGCGTATGGAAACAGGAACTTTTACAATTTTCACTGCTTTCAGATGAATCTCTTTATCTATAGCATCAACAGTCATTTGACCATACAATGCAACACGTTCTCCCACTTGATAAGCTAAAGCGATATCTCTCAATTCTTTATCATAAGAACAATCTATTGTTCCATCCGATGTTATTCCAGACAATATTATATTTTTACCATTCTTTCCGATACTTACTATTGTTCCAGATAACAGTACTTGTTCCCCTTGATATTTCTTTCTTGCTTCTTTACTATCGTTTGTAAATTCTGAAAGAATTGTATCTACAGTATAATATTGATATACCTGATTATTTTCTGTATCAATCACAACTTTTGTATCATTAAACCAACTTGCACCACATAATACAAAACTTGCACAGATGACTAATATTGCAATTAATATTTTTTTCACAATATCCCCCTATTCTTTTGTGTATTTCAATCCTATCTCTAATTCCAATTCTGATAAAATAGTCATTACTCGTTTATATATATGAGATTCTGCAAAATCATCTACCAATTGAAATGATACAAGTTCCCCATTATCTTGCTTCATTTTATCTTTCAATTTATCTATATCATTCCATTTTGCAAAATCATAAGTGATATCTCGACCTCTTACACTAATCACAATTGTTTTTTCTTTTTTCTCTATTACAATTTTATCATCAGGAATTTCTGTTATTTCTGGCACTATTTCCTCTACTTTTTCGTCATTATCAGAAGTATTTTCCTTACTATCTGCACCTAACGAACAATTTTGTAACGCTAAATTTAAATCTATTAACTTTTTATCATTGAGTAATTCTACTTGTTTCTTTCCCCATCCGACTAAACATAATAAAGAAACAACCATAAATAACAATAGTTTATATTTTCTTTTCATCTTGTTTCCTCGTATTCTATGCCTAATTCATTCAATAGTGCTTCAATAGAATGATATGTTGATGCAACTGAAAAACTATCAATTAACATAACCGTATTTTCTTTTCTAATGACTGACAATTTACTTTTTAGTTGTTGTAAATCGATACATACCTCACCACTCAAACTAATTTCTTTTCCAGAAATAAGAATGTAATACGTATATGCTTTTCCATCTTCTGACACAAACTGTCCATCTTCGTTAATGGCGTCCCATACTTGACTTGTCACACTTTCTGGATAAAACTTTTTATAAAACCAAAATTCTTCCCCTTCTGCCGAATAACCAAGATAAATTCCAGCAAAAAACATAAGAATACCCATAATACAGCTAATTAAAAAAATATAAACTAACTCCATTTTTTTATGGTCAACATACTTTTGTATATCAGAATCTAA
>CALASV010000342.1 GCA_937888895.1 uncultured Clostridia bacterium
CTTCTTCCGAAATACTTGGAAGAATAAAGTCTGTGGCTGTCATTAAAAATGCACCTGTTACTACATCAATTGGTTCACCAAACAGTTCTCCTAAGCCACTTTCAATCGCATTCTGTGTTAAAATATCTACAACATCAGAAAGACCAAGTTTTTGTCCACTAAATAAAGCTAACCCCACATCTGTTGCTGTACCAAAGAGAGTACCTACTCCAGCTCCTACCAGTTTTTTTAATGCTTTCGAATCCGATTTCAAAAATGTTTTTACTTTTTCGGATGCCGCAGTTCCTAACGTTGCTTTCATCACTCCGGCAATCGCATTAATCCCTAAGTTTTTGATATCGACTTTTCCTGTTGTCATATACTCATTGACTGCATCAAATAGCATACTTCCACCAACATCAAAAACAAAACTAGCAATCTTTGTTTTTGGACAAATCCTATCCCAAAACTGTTTTGCCTTTCCTATGCTACTCATCAACTTCCCTGCTTTTCCAACCCCTTTTACTAAATTTAGGGCTGCTTTTCCAGATACCACATCAAAGACAAGGTCAGTCACCATCGAAGCCATGTTGTAGGCAGTTTCATTGCCCATAAAAATAGTATCTCGAATAAAGTTAAACGGTCGAGAGGCATCTAATGCATTTACTTGTTGATAGCCATTTACTCCTTCTGCAATGTCAGCTACAGCAAAGGTTGCTTTTACACCAGCAGCAACCAACAGAGGGGCAGTTGCTCCACCAGTAGCTACGGTAAGTACAGCAAGACCAACGGCTGTGGCAAGACTAAAGACACCATCCATTATCTTTTGTTTACTCTCTTGCTTTTTCTTAATCATTTCGTCTTTGACTGCATTATTTTCTGTTTCTCGATTATCTGCGTCAAACTCACATAGTTGGGCATTAATATCCTCTGCCAAAGGTTGTGCAGGTTCTAACAATTCTCCTTGTTGAGAAACCACAGTGGAAGATAAGTCTAACCCTTCTTGAATGGTAATACTATCATCATCACTATCTCCGACCTGTATTGTTACTTTTTGTTCTCCACAAAGCATCAAGCTTTTGACTGGTTGTTTCTTTCCAGACATCATGCCTAGTGGAGTTTTTAATGTAATATCCATCCCTTTTAACGAAAGATAACCACCTTTATCCAAATGTAAAGAAGTCGTACCTTCGGCATCGGTTACAAAGTTTAAGGTCGATTCGTCTAAATTCATCGCATTTCCCGTAGGGTCAGAAAACTGCTTTTGTGCAGGATTTTTCGGTGGTGCAGTTTCTTCTCCACTTGCACTACGAATCGCATGTACAGCTATCGCACTTTGTTCTTCATGTTCTGGAAAATAGACTTGTACTCTACTTCCTTCTTCTGGCATACAGTAAAAACTACTACTCTCAATCGCATAGGTAAAATATTTATTTTTCTCTGCTACTTCATACACAGGGTCAATATCAAACTGTACTCGAACACGATTTCCACTTCGTTCTTTGACGGTAGCAGGTAAACTCATACCAAAAATCTGTGGATTTTCCTCTTTCTCTCTCCGAAGTCCTTCTCGCCTAGAAAGTTCATACTCATAAATTAACTCTCCTTGCTCGGTATGAAGGTTCATTCCAGTGACAATAACTTCAATCCCATTCAAAGAAAGCGTTTCCCACATTCGAAGAGCATACCGATTTCGTATTCTCCAAGAAGAAGCCTCTTGAGATAAAATGCCAACTGGTTCTAGTACTCTAGCATAATACAACAAATCTTTGCACAAGATATAATCCTGTTTTTCTACTACGGTACCAAATCGAATATTCGGCACACCAAAGTATACTTTTCCAAAGCTATCTGTCACATCAGGCAATAAGTAGGTACCAAATCGACTTGCCAAACGGCGTAAAAACACCCAATCACTTTCTTCGTATTGCAGTAAAAACTCTGGAATCCTTGCTCCCTTCGTGACTTCATCTCGAATGTCTGTTCTTCCATAATCATCTAATACTTGTTTGGCTACTTCTAAATATGTGTTTGCACCATTGAGAAAACTTCGACTTTTCTTTACTCTCTCCCAATCTTTTGTATAAGAATATGCCTCTATGTAGAAATACCAAAGTCCTTGCTCTTTTTTCGTATATGCCGTTTCTAATTTACCTTGAAAGATAACTTGCTTTAATTGTGTGGTTTCTCTCACAATAATTGGCAGAACCGAAGCCATATTAATCAGAATCTCTGCTTGTTCTTCCTCTATCAACAGCTTCATCGATAGAAAGGCATGTTGATTTAAGTGGCTCGTCAATAAGAAAGACTCTACTTCTAAAATTCCATCCAAAGCTACTTCTATTTCTAATTCTTTATAGGTAAACTTCATTCTTTTCTTCTGCCTCCTATCTTACTATCACAAAAAGTCTTTTTTAACACATCATCAGTTCGTCTATTTTCATTGTTTCCTCTATCCCTATAATGCCAAAATGATATTCATAATAAATATTGACATGGTAGGTAAAATCAATAAACATTTGAACAAGAAAGTCTATTTTGGCTGTAATTTTCTTTTCCTTTTTCATCCCCACATAAATCAAAATTTCATAAAAATGTTCATTACTATGATAAACAATATTGTTCGGAATCAAATCTTCCATCATATCTTTAAAAATATCTAAAGAACTTCCTGTTCGATATTGTCTTAAAAGACCACTTAAAATAATTTCTCTTTCTTCTCGTTCAAATAGTAAAATAGCAGTTCTTGCATCTTCTCCATACACTCCATTTTCTAAATCTTGATACAATAACTTTTTATAATATTCTTCTCTTGTTAATCCAGATAAAATATCATTTTGAGCAAGCTGATGAAATAATAAATTCGTAAGACTTTTTCTTAAATAGGGAAATTCCGTAACATTTGGTTCATACAATTGTTTAAAAATATCATAAAATCGATAATAAGGATTGATTTCTATTATTTGTTCTATTTGTTCTTGATTTAAAAAAGAATTTGACACTTCTAAATAAGCACTAAAACTATTTGGAACTACAAAATATAAGTCCTGACTATCGATTCCCTGTTTTTTTGCTTGCAACAATACTTCCCAAAGATAATTCATACCAACTTTCCTCCACACTGAAATTCTGGATATACTTGTTGCACTTCGGATGTAATAAAACTAATAATATCTCGTAGTAACCAATTTCCCTTATCCTTTGGTTTAAATAACAAAATCAGTTGTCGTCTTCCTTGCTGGTCCCATATTTCATCTTTCATAAAAAAGTTCATGGAATAAGTTTCTTTACATTCTCCTACTTCTTCTAACATACAATCCTGATATTCTACATAATCTTCCAAACCAAATCCTAAAATAAAACGTTTCAATTCTCCTTTGGTCTTTATCGTATGACCATTCTTTTTTTGGAAACGCTCTGCAAAGCCATCTTTTCTTAAATTTTTCATAATAGGATACGCATATCGGTCAATTTTATAATCTTCCCCATTCCGAATCATATAAATATCCCATTTTCTAGCATTCGCAATTCGACCTGTTACTAACAATCGGTCTCCATTTCGACGAACATTTTGAATACCAGCTCTATCCTCTACTAAATAAGCATGGTCTACACCATACTCTTGAATAGAAATGACATGCTCATAATTTTCATGGTCAGCACACGCAATGGGAAAACCAATACTTTCTAGCTTTAAATGCGATATATTCCAAATAGGAATCATATCATAGCGTATGATAGAAGTATGTTCTTCAAAATCTACCTCTACTTTACTTACTTTTTCTTTCTCTTTTGCCCCATCTGCTAGTTCTACAATGACTAAATCCATCATTTTAAATAAATAAGGAGCATTTACTGTTTGCCATGGAATACCATTTTTCATAAATAAATGATATAATTGCTCTATTTTTTCTAAATATCGTTTACTTGGTTCTAAACGAACTTTTATGCAATATTCTTTGTCTGCATATAATATTCCTGTATATATTTTAGAAAGTGCTAACAAATGCTTAATTTCTAATGTATCTGCCTGTAAAAAAATCGTAGAAAAACAAAAATAGCCTTGTTCCTTTATTCCATTTTTAATCTCTGCTATCGAATACTCGGATGGAGTAATATCCTCTTCACACATAGCCACCATCAAATGATGGGAAACATCTAAATATCTTCTCTCCACTAAACCTGTGCGTATCTGATAATCGTTCATGTTATAAGCCAAATCATTCATCACTCGTTTTTCTAAATTTCGATACATTTCCTCGTTTTTTTCATATAAGGCAAGAAATACCCCTTCCATCATATCTTTAAAAGCAACTCTCTCTTTTAAAGAAGGAATGGATTGTATTTCCCTATGTATCATCTCCTTCATATCTTCTATTTGACTCATAACCTTCCACCTCTCTATTTCTTTCCATCAAAGAAATTGACTTCCCATGTACCATCTTCCAATGCAAAAAACGTTTCTTCTCCTTGATACAATTGTTCTTCCATTCTCAAAATAGGTAACACAACAAATCCCTCTCTTTGTTTTTCTACCCATACAAAAAACTTCATTTCTCCTTCGATAATCGTATCCGTTGCTTCTTGAATAACAGTTCCTTGATACGTTTGGTCTATTTCTTCTTGTGTTGTTTTTTGAAATTTTTCTATATCATAACAATACGAATACGTTTTTAAATAATTTCCTCTTTCATCACTTAAATACAAATCCAGTTGTTTTCCAACCTGAAACCTAGAAATATAGCCAATCTGCTGTTTCTCCTCCATACTGTGAATTAAAATTTTCTCTTTATTTTCATGAGTCAGTGCCCTAATTTCATAAGGTAAACTTAGCACCTCACTCTGTGTATTCACTTTCATGTAACCCAACTTGCAATTTAGAACGTATGCCAATGCACCTTCTAAACAACACAACTTAAATTCTTCTGTTCTACTACCTTTTTTACTATGTTGAATCAATTTTCCGGGAATATATTGTTTTAATGCTTCTGTAAATAAGTTGGACTGACAAGATTGCCCGATTAACTTAATTATTTCATACTGGGATAGTTCTTCTTGTTCATATTTTTCATCTAAAAATCGCTCCATTAATTCATCTACTTCTGGTCTTAATAGCGTTTCCACTTCATTCAAATACAAACAAAAATTCACATCTTCCGTCATATAGGAAAATATGCCTTCCTTGCAAATGGACAATTTCCATTTATCTAAAAAGAAGTTGTCCCCTGTTTGTTCTCTTTTTGTGGATAACGAAACTTTATAACAAAACTTTGGTTGAAAAAATGCTTCTTTTATTTTCTCTGCCAAAGCAAACAAATAGTAGTAATTATTTTTTACAAAAAAATATTGCTCTCTACTTTTTGTTTCATACGCTTGAAATTTCGTTGGAATAAAAACTTCTGCTTGTGCATACTGTTGTTGTATTGTTTCATAAAGGGTATCTTCTTCTATAGAACTCCTTGCAAGAAGTCCTAATTCTTCTGCTATACGAACTTTTAAAAGCTGTAAAATTCGATAGGTTAAATTATTTCCACCAAAATTTGCATTTCCATTTTCATACTTTGTTTGCATATCAATCACATAAGAAACATGAGTATTCTCAATTTTAAATGCTCCAGAAGTTAACTCCGTCATTTCTCCACCACAATCTATCAAAAGTGCATGATACCAATATTTTGTATCATAACTATTTTTTTGGATTAACTGATGAATACTATAAAACAATACTGCCATTGTATTATCTAAATGACACTGTACTGTATATTCTGGCAACAGTTCTTGAAATATCAGTTGAAATTTTTCCTTTTGTCGCACAGGTGCTAACAACCAAATAGTAGTAAATTCACATTTTAACTGTTGCCTTGCTGTGTCTAACAAATAGTCCATATAAGCACGAAGTAAGTCCCGTCTAGAAAACTCATACTGATATCCATTTTGTAATGTGACACATTCTATTTGATTCATATCAGTCATCCAACGCTTCATATGATAAAAAACTGCTACATCTTCGTCTCGGTAACTTTTCTCACTAACTTCTTTTGCCTCTTGTCCAAAGAAAAATTCGATTTCCTCATTTTCTTTTATTTTTATTCCAATGGCACTTGGTATCATAAAACTACCATTTACTTTTACAAATTCTGTACTACCATCGGCACGACACATTCCCATGGTTGTACTAGCACTTCCAAAATCAATGACAAGAGGTAAGGAAGTTGTTTCCATCTTTTTCTCTTTTATATCTAATAAAGGAAGTTCGATTGCCTCTAAAACACTTGAAGTAATAACACGATTTCCATAATAACAGTGACACAATGCTTCAGAATCTCTTGGATTTTTAAAATACAACAAAGAATATTGATGCTGTTCTAATGGTTTTACGACTACTTCTTTCCCTTTCAAAAGATAATATCCTTCGTTTCTTTGTTTCATATAAAAACAAGTATATACTTGAAGTGCTTCATCTACTAAAAGCACATTTCCTTCATAAAGCTCTTCTTTTGACAAAACTTGATAGTTATCTAATTCATTGATTTCTGTTTTTTGATAGAGAATTATTGTTGCAGGAACTCTCATATCTTTATTTTTAGAAAGTCTTACTTCATGAGTCTGCAAATATTGTGTCAAACGTTCGAAGCCACCTTCACAATCTGTCTGAATATGACAATACTCTTTCTCTCCACGAAAACGCATAATTAAGCGAATCAAACTCTCTTTTTCTAACCTTTGACTAGAAGAAACAACCAATCGCTCTTTTCGACAGATTTCTCTCAAATGAAATGTTGTCATTTTTTCTAATTCACTTTGCTTATATGCTCCTTTTTCTTCTTCTTTTCGATTTGGATTTAAGGTATATGTATATTGAGCCATATCTTTCCCTCACTTTAATAAATTAACTCTCTTCCTCTGCTACTTTTGTTTCTTCTTTGGCTTTTCTTGCTTCTTCTGCTTTTTTTGCCTCTTCTGCTACAATTCCTGCCTTGGCTGCTTTTACTTTTTCATCAATCGCTTTTGCTAATTCCTTTAACTCTACTCTTGTATAAATTGCCTTTGCTGTTTGATAAAATGTAATGGCACTTTCATATTGTCCCTCTGCCAAAAGTTCATTTCCTTTATTCTCTAAATCAATTGCATTTTGTATATCATTTTTTATTTGCTGATTTATAAGTTCTTGTTTTTCTTGTTCTTCTTGTTTTATCTTTGCTTCTTCTTCCTTTTGTCTAGCCTCTTCTTCTTGCTGTTTTGCTTCCTCTTCCTTTTGCTGTTCTTCTTTTTCTTGTTCTTCTTCTAATTTTGCTTTTTCTACTTTCTCTTGTACTGCTGCCAACTTTTGCATGGCTTCGGCTTTTCCTTCGTTATAATACAACTGTGTTGCTTTTTCTTTTGCTTCTTTATAGGCTTCTATTGCACCTTCTAAATTTCCATATTCTTCTTTTCTTTCTCCAATTGCTATTAAATCAAATACTTCTATATAAATTCCAACTCGTTTTAATTCATTTTCAATATACGTTTTTCCTATATTTCCTGCCTCTACAGAAAGTTCTTTCGCCTTTTCATAAAGTTCCATCGCTTTGTTATATTCTTGTGCTAACATTGCTTCATCTGCTAATACAATCTGCTCTGCTAACTTTTGATTTTGGTCTGCTTCTTTTGCGTATTCTTTCTCCTTTAAACTTTCTGCCAGTTTTTTTGCCTCACCATATTCTTGTCCTGCTTTTACATAATTATCATAATAAAGATACGTTTCTCCACTCTCCATATACGAAGCCAATGATTGTCTCTTTTCTTGCACACTTTTGTGTTTCAAATACAAACCTAACCCAATACCTCCTACTAAAAGGACAATCGGAAGTACTATCAACAGCACCTTTTTAACTGTCCACCGTTTCTTTGGAGATTGATACAACTTATTCACAGAAGTTACTACAAGTGTATAGTTATCCACTTCCTTCTTTTCTTGCTGTTTTAACAAAAAGTCTTCTGTTTCATGCAAAATTTCTTCTGGTTCTTTTGCTGAATTGATAATATCTAAAAACTCTTTATCGGGACATTGTTCCCACACTCCCTTTGTAAAAAGTAGAAACATATCCCCATTTTCTAATGATTTCTTTTTCGAAATCTGTATTTTTGGTATCCCTCTTTTTCCTAAAAAAGAATATAAATTATTTCTTTCTTCATGAGTTGCTACTTGGTCAAGAGGAAGCTTTTGTTCTTCTACTAAATTCTGTGTCAATGACTGGTCAAATGTTCTTGCTAATACTCTATCATTACGAATTAAATACAAACGAGTATTTCCTACATACCAATATCTCAATTTTTGATAATTTGTTACAGCTACTACTACAGAAGCTTTTAAATGTAGTCCTCTTTTTTGTTGTAACAGTTCTTTATGTGCTTCTTGAATATACTTCTTAATTCGCCTTTTTTTCATGGATGGAGCCATTGTAAAATTTCGGATAATACTCTCTACTACTAATTTTGCACTATTTACAGAAAGTTCTTCATCCAAACTATCTGCTAACACATAACAAGCAAAATCATCCATTTCCACATATCCAAAATAATCTCGATTGGAAAGTTTCTGACCTTCTTCAGACATATAAATTGTGCGAAATTCTGAATTAATCCTTCTCATACTTTACCATCCTTATTTTCCATACAATTACACTTCCATTTTCTTTGTCTAAACTTTCTTTTTTCTCTGCCAGTTCTATTAACTTATCTGCTAGTTCTTGCACTGTATCATGCTTTATCAAAATATCTTCCATTTCTCTCCATGATACTTCCTCAAAAATTCCTTTACTTGCCATTACTACAATATCATTATCTTTCAAACAAATCTTAGGACTACAAAGTTCAATTTCTTTAAAACCATCCATTCCTACATAATTCCATACTCTATCTTCTTCTAGACTCCATAGTGTCTCTCGCTTTGTAATTTTTCCTTCTTTCCACGCATCTATCGCTAACACATTTAATGTTTGCCCTTTATTTAATGGAATTAATTCTTTATTTCGTACTAATGCAATTCTTATATTTCCTGCAACAGCATAGGAAAGGTGTGTACCATGAGTAAACATAACACCAACACTTGCACCACCTCTTCGTTCTCCAATCGTTGCTTGAATCCTCTTATTTGCTTCCAAAAAAGCAGTTTTAAAAAAATAATCTTCCTTATGTAACACTTCATAAGGCTCATACTTATCTAATATTGTATCTATTGCAATCTGTGCACTGACTCGTCCTGTATTTTGCTTTCCAATACCATCTGCTAAAACTGCCAATACTCCAGCACTTGTTTCTACTACTTGTACTTCATCTGCTTGTATTTCTTTTGTCCCTGTTGTTTGCCCCATACCTATTTCTTTTTCTACTTTTATTTCTACTTCTTTGTGAAATACCAAATAGAAACGAAAACAAATAGAAAAAAACAAACATAAAATAATTGTAATTACAATATAATTTATCATCATTGCATATCATCCCAACAAAAATTAGTACCACAAAAAGGAACAAATAAAAATTCACTCTTTCCCATACTAATCAAATCATACGGTTTTAATTCTGTAGGAACATAAACAGGTTCTTCCGTTAAATAGACAAGTCCTGAGGAGTCTCCTGGCAAAATCATCGTATTCATTTTTTTAGGGTCATACACAATCACAGCATGATTTTTTCGATTGATTTCATTATCTCCAATAATTTGAATGTCCATTTCATCCCCACGACCTACAAAATTTTTTCCTGCATGAATTTTATAATCTTTTCCAACTCTAGCCCCTTTAATACAAACTAACCAACCACATACCAATGGCTCATCTTCTTCTAAAATTTCTACGGGTGGTTCAAAATCGAAAGGCTTTACTGCAATTGTTTCTTCTTTCGTTTTCATGTTACAATATGGACAAACTTTTCCATAACGCCTTGCATTATATACATGCCCATTTGGACATCTTAATAAACTCATCTGCTCTCTCCCTTTCCTTTTTTTGTTACTATTTAGCTTTATAAATCATTTTTAACAAAATCCTTATTTTTCTTAAAAACGCTAACTTAATAAAAGTCTTGTATTAGCAATATATAAAATATCCCCTACACCTACACGACAAGGACGACCCATCACTTTATAACACTGCCCATCCTCTACTTTTTTTATTTTCACTCCATTATGAGAATTTAAATCTTCCACATACCAATGTTCCATACAAAAATTTAACGTAGCATGTTCAAAATCAATCAAACTACTATACTCACAACCTTCTAAATCAATATCTACTTGAACTTCTTTTCCTGTTCTCCCAATAACAAAACCTGTCTGGTTAGCTATATCCCATGATTTAATTGGTTTTTCTTGTTCATCTAATAAAATCAAACGCTCAACTTTTGTTGATTTTATGGAATGTATTTTTTCTTTTTCTCTTCTTTTTTTACTCAAATGATATAAATCTATTACTGATACAACTACGAAAATCAATAGCAATCCTAATCCCACTAAAGACCATCCTTTTTTCCATGGCAAATAACAAATACAAATTCCAAGAATGATACTACATAGTAATATGAAAATATCGATTGCTTTTTTTCTTTTATATTGCTTCACCTTTTTCCTCCTTTTGGATTTCGGATGCCAAAAAATCCAGCAAATAGTTCCTCTGGTTTGATTGGACCTTCTGCTTTTTTTGTCCCATTATGTTTTGACTGATACGTTTCCATTCCTTTTCCCGGCTGAAAACCAAAAAAGCGTTCAAATTCACTCATCTTCGAAGCAAAACCAAAGTTATCTACACCATTTGCATCTTTTACACTACCACTTGCTGTATTTTTTCCCGTCCGACTTTCAAAACCTGCCTTTTTTCTAAGTCGTGCTTCATCATACTTTTTTCTATTTTGTTCATCTCCAAGACACTCATAAGCCTCTTGAATGGCATACATTTTCCTTGTCTTTTCTTCATTATCCTTTACTACATCGGGATGATAAATTTTTGCCAACTTACGATATGCCTTTTTAATCTCCTGTGCAGATGCTTGCTCTGACACACCCAAAACTTCATAATAATTTTTCATACTACACCTATATTGTATTTTTACCATGATAGAAAAGAGCTGCCGCAAATAGACAGCTCTTTTCACAAAACTATATAGAATAAGCATATAATTCGTTACTATCCACTCATTTTAAGTATCTGTAACTAAATTACCTATAAACTAAAGTTATACTTATACGCTATATCCACCTTCTACTGTAACTTGTGCCATTTTATCTTTTTTCTGCTTAATAATTAAAGTAAATGTTCCTACGCCTTCTACATCACCATAATCTTCTTTGTAATCTACTACAAACGCATTTGGATATGTATATTTACGAACTACTTGAGAAGCAGAAATTACTTCAATACTTACTTTACGATAACAATCTGCCTTTTCTGCTGGTACAAGTGCCCAAAGTCCTAACTGTCTTGTGCTATCAAATGGGTCACCATCTACTGCTGTTAAAATTTTTCCTGTAATAGTTACTGTACTTCCCATATCTGTAGAACGAGCATTGCTGTCCTGTGGAATATCTGTTTTAAATTTCACTCCTGTGATAATTGTAGTTCCAAGCTCAATTGTGGATGGACCTTCTACTTTTAATGTAAATCCCATAATATTTCATTCCTTTCTTGTCAATATTGGTTGAATGATTGCAAAATAAAATGCTTTTATGCCAAAATTCCTTTTATTTTGCTACTATTCTCCACTAAATCCGCCTTCAAATTTTAAGTTTACCATCTTGTCTTTCTTCTGCTTCATTAAAAGAGTAAAGACACCAGCTCCTGTTTCATCTGTAAAGTCTTCCTCATAATTCACTACAAAAGCATTTGGAATAGAAATCTGACGTACTACCTGTGAAGCACTAATGACATCAATTGTCACCTTACGATAACAATCTGAATTTTCTGCTGGTACTAAAGACCATCTTGCAATCTTACTTGTATCATCTGCTACCTCACCATCTACTGCTGTTAAAATCTTTCCTTTAATCAATACAGTAGAACCAAGGTCTGTTGACCTTGCATTAGAATCATGTGGAATGTCAGCACCAAACTGCACACTAACAATACTTGTTTCCATCAGATTAATGGATTCACTTCCTTCAATTTTTAAACGTAATCCCATTTTTGTATCCTCCTTTTATGTTTTATTTTTCTCCAGCTTTTCTGGTAAGCTGCACTTTTAAGTTTCTTGTAGCATTTGCAAATGTTAAATGTACATCACAAATACCATTCTTTTCATCAATGCTACAATTCAATTCATCTCCATCTTGCAAAATGGAGTTGATATACTGACGACTCGAATCCCAACGACTCTTTTGACTGCTTGGATTATTACTGAAAAATTTTGCAACCTTATCCTGTTTAAAATCGCCACTATAAAAACGAAGCATTCGTTCAATATATGTCAAAACTAATGTCTTATAAATTGGCTCAAATTGTGTGCCATTGCTCAATAAGTTACGAGCTTTATATACGGTAATATTTTTAATTTCTTTATCTTTATAACGAGCATTATCCGAAGAAAAAATAAAGCCAAATTCCGTTGTATTGATTGCATTTTTAATTGTATTTGTAAAACCAGAAATTTCTTTTGTCATACTAGTAACTGCAAGTAAGGAATTATCATCTGCTTCTACATCAAAACGTACTCCTGGATATTCTGGTGTCGTATTGTTAAAACGCTCTTTCAAATACTGTGGACACTGCCATGCAGCTACAATTCCTGCTGCCTCGTAAGCTGCTCCTACATAGATACCTTCTAACCATATTTTCATTACATCTTCATTAGAAAGAAAGACATCTCCTTCCTCATTCATTACAATCTTCTTATCTAATACAAGTCCTGACTTATCCTTTGGAATAATCGTTGCATTTGGAATACAAGGTACGGCGAATTCACTATAATCTTTTTTCATCAATGGAGTACATTTGTCCTTAAACATCTGAATACCTTCTGTTGCAATATAATTAAATGTTGTTTCCTCGCCTGTACAAAAACTAAAGAATGTTGTAATACGATAAGGCTGTATTGCATTTAATAATAAAGACAAGTTCTCTATCGAATTTGTACCTGTTTTCTCTGCTTTTTGATTTCCTGCAAAACGAATTCTCTGAATTTTTCCACCACTAGATTGATTTAATTCTACATCTGGCACAATACCAAACCAAATCGTATTATCAAATTCATTTTTATCATTTGTTGTATTCAAATAAGTTAAAAGTCTTGGCAAATTACTTGCCTTTACCATCATATCTAATGGAATATTACATATCAGCAATTTTGGTTGCATTCCTTTTTCTTTTACTTGATACTGTTCAAAGAAAATCTTTACTCCTAAAATCTTTTCAATCAAAGGCTTTACTGTCTTTATAAAATCATCTTTACTCTTTTTATAAAATTCTAAATATTGATTATAATGACGTACTTCTGTTTCTCTATCTACGACACTTTCCATCGTAGAATTTAATGGACAAAACGTACGAACAACTAATTCTCTTACATAATCAGAAGGATTTTCATTTAAAGCATCATAATCTTCTTTAAATGCAGCAATTAAACTTGTATTAACTTCATCATCTACGACAGTTAATTGTGTATTTTCTTCTTGTTTCATTTCCAAAATCTTCAGTTCGCCATCTTCACCCATACTAAGAAGACCTGCCTTAAAATCTTGTCCTCCCTGTTTGGTTTCTCCACTTCCTAACAAAAGTCTTGTTTTAGAATCTTCAATTGCTAATGGAAGCATCGCAAGTACATTATTATAATTTTGACTTGCTTGTTCAAACTGATAATTCAGCTTATCCCCTAAATCCAAACGTTTTGGGTCTTCCTCATCTAACTCTGCATACTTTTCATACGTATATTGAATTTCTCGTCGAACTTGACGAATATCCTCCATAATTTTCTTAGGAGAAATCATATCAAGTACATTACTGAATGTAAAATCCACATTGGCAACCCCTTGTGCATCCTTTACTCTCAATAACGTAATTAACATATTTAAAAAGTCATTATTCTCTGTTAATGGAATCTCTGTAATACAGTTATCTGAAATATTTTCTGGCTTTACTAAGCTATATTGAATACTTCCTGTCACTGCATCACACCAAGAATAGATGACAGGAGCAAACTTGTCGATAAATTCTTCAAAACTAGAAACAACCAATTGTTCATTGATTTCTTTTATTTTGTCATCATCTAAACTGCTTTTTCCTCGTACATCCCCAATTAACGTCAATAAGTTTACTTTTTCAGGATTAACTTCTGTAAATAACATCGTCCTGTTTGTTTGCGTAATGGTTTCCATCGTTTTTTCTCTCTTTCTATATTTATTGGATTACCGCAATGTAATGAAGTTCTAGTTCATAGTCTCCATCTTGTGATGTAATATAAATAACATCTCCAAAACTTACACTATACTGAATTTGCTTACAAGCGATACAATTCCCAACCATAATAGAGGCACTCGAAGAATGATATAGTATCATTCTCTTTTCTTCATCTGCCATAAAATATATTTCATTCAATCCTAGAGAAGCACATGCCTCCTTATATTCATTTAATAAATTCCCTAAGATTATTTTATTGCTTTTTATCTTATACATTTGAAACGAAAGTGGTGGGATTTCGTTGTCTGCTTCTGGTTGTATTGTAAAATAAGCATCTAATTTCCCAACAAATTGATTATTCTTTGTTTCTTTTTCAATACATTCTATTTCTGGTACTGGCTTATGCGTTACTTTCCAAATAATAATTCCAACAATCATTATTATGACAATTACAATTACCCACCAATATACTTTCCATAACGGAGTTACTTCTAATAAACCTTCATACATAACAACAGCTTCTCCATCTGAAACTACCAGCTTTAATGTTTGTATACCATCCTTCATTGGTTTTAATGTAAGTACTCCATCTACCAGTGTAGCTTTGACACAATTTTCACTTTCATTTTCTAAAGAATAAGAAAGAATATCTCCATCTGCATCCGAAAAATATTCCTCTAAAACAAAACTTCTTTCCTTCGTTAAAATAGTACAACGCTCTAATTGAGGTAATTTTCCTTCTGGTGTTCGATTGAAGACAGTAACTTTAACTGGAAGAAATTCTTTCATTCCCATACTATCTTCTAGTTTTGCACCTACATAATAACTTCCAGAATGGTGCATAAAACTTTCTCCAAAAATAATACCATCCACAATAGTAGCATTTAAAACTTCTTCTTTTTTCTTATTAGAAAATAAAGCATCTTCTTCTGCTATAGAATCTGTCAAAAAAAACTCCCACAAAAAATTTTTATAAAACTCAGCATCCTCAATTACTGTTCCATTGTTATCTTTAAAATATAATTTATATTGTATTGAACTATTTCTATAAACTTCTGTATTCACTTCAAATACAGGAATAATAGAACGATAACTAATAAGATACATTTGAATTTTCTCATTTTTAGAAGTTTGAATTTGTACAGTAAGTTCTGAAATATCTTTTTTTATGTCTTCTATTTTTCCAACTGCATAATTTTTCAAATTCACTGCTTCTATTTTTTGTTCTCCATAGAAAACAGAAACTTCTCCGATGTCCTCTGATGAAATAACAAGTACATCTAATTCATCCAAATATCGTTCCTCTAGCTTAATTCGTATATTTTGAATGCCTTCTCCATATACTGCATCTGTAATCTTTTGAATGTTATAATCTACATTTGTAGCAAGAATACCATATAAAATCTCAATCAATTTCTCTGGTGTCTCTATCTTATACATAGTAGCATTTGTTTCTTCTGACATACTTTGTAATGTTTCTATACTTCCATCATACTCGCCAAAAGCAATCGTATAAATTTGTATTTCATCTTCTTTACATTTTTCTATTGTATCTCTTCTATCTTTTTCAGAAATCTCTATATCACGACCTGTTTTAGAACCTTTTAAATCAGTTTCTCCATCAGAAATTAACACAATAATTTTTTTTCGCTCTGTTTCTTGCTCCATTATGTCATAAGCAAACTTGAGACCTAGACCAATATCTGTATTTCCCGAATATGCTTTTGCATCAATAAAAGATTTTAATTTATCCCGTTGTTCTTGTGTTTTAACAGCAATAGGTGAAATGGAAGATAATATTTGGTCATTATAAGAAATAAAACCAATCCTTACACTCTCACTAGGTACAGTATCAATAAAAGACTTTACCATTCCTTTTGCTATATTTTGCGAATCATTTGTTTTCATAGAACCACTGTAATCCATGACAAAAATAATATCTACTCCACTTTGCTCATTAGTAAATTCTTTGGCATAAACTACTTGAGGGGATAATATTATAATTGCAAAAATAAGCAATACTATAAAATAAGCTTTCCTGTTCCTCATTCTCTTTTTCCTCCAACATGTATAAAAGTAACTCTACTACCGTTTATTGAAATCTAATAACCTGTGAGTTAAGTGTCATAATCTATATTTTGCACTTTTTGTCGAAAAAAGAACATGACGAAATCTGAAAAAAAAATTTTCAGATTTCGTCATGTATATTTCCATAATAAGTAATATAATGGGAATGATAAAGGAGATTACCTTATGAAAAATACTTTAAAATACCTTTTTGATGAATTAATTCAATTTTTGTTATTATTTCATACCCCTATTACTGATGATGATACACTTGAAATAACAACTTCTTCTAATTCCCTCCTCATAGAAGAAGAAATATTTTAACCAAATCAAATAAGTCCCCCATAAGTGGGGTAGATAAAGTACTCATTCACAAATTAAGAACTAAATTAATGTTTCTCTAAAATATAATTTTTCGTACGATTTTGATTTACAAAATTTTTAAATAATCCACATAAAAAATACCCATATTCATAATTTTTTAAACAACTATCATTCCCCATTTTCTCTTGAATATAAGCCATTTCTACCAAATTACTTCCTAATCGAAAACCCATATTATATTTTACTCCATCCATTAAAGATTTATTTAATAACTCTATTGCTTCCTCTAATTGTCCTAATTCCTCTAAAGTATAAGCTAAATTTGTGATTATCATAAAATATTTTTGATTATATTCTGGAGCTTCTAATTTACTTTGCTGAAAATAATCATAAAGAACTTTTAAAATTTCTACTGCTTTCGTTTGTTGTCCCATTTTTTTATAATATACTGCCATTTGATTTAATAAGGAAAGTTCCACCGAAGTAAGTTGATATGGTAAATTCAATTTCGTATCTATCTTTTCTAATGTCAACTGTGAAAGTTTTTGTATCTTTTGTAAGGCATCTTCTATTTTGATTTTTTTCAATCGACAATTACAAACAACTTGACATAATCCAATTTGTTGTCGATTTTTTATAATACTCATATCCACTTCTTTTTCAATTTCTTTTAACAATTTTTCTGCTTTTTTAAAATTTTTCAAAATCATCGCTCGTTTCATTTTACTAATTTTCTCTAATGTTTCAAACTTTTCTACATCCAATTCTGTATTATAGTACCCCATCCCTATCTCTAATTTTTGCATCAATGCATAAAAATTTTTTACTGTAGGATTTCTTTTTCCTGTTTCAATACGAGATAATGTTTCTGGTGTACAAATTCCTTCACTTAATTCTTGTTGAGAATATTCACCACGCAAACGGGAAAAACAAATAACTTCATCTATTACACTCTTTTCCTGAGATACATTTTCAAAAAGAAATATACTTTTTTGAATTGCTCTATTCTCACCATATTCTTCTAAAATAGCTTTTAAACTTTCATATTCTTTTTTTCTTAACTCACTATTATCTGCTATTACTCCCCTTTTAAAACATTCCATCTCCATTTCTAAACATTGAAACAAAATAAAAATCGTTCCATTTTTCACTTCCACAGCAATCACATCCTCGCAACAATCATAACAATTGTTCCACATAAACTGTTCCTTATAAAAACTTGCCTTTAAATACAATGCCATAGATAGTTCTTTATTTTTTAATTTTTCATCTGTTCTTTTTAAATAAATATAATGAATCATTGTTTCTAACAAAGAAAAATTATCTTTGTTACCTTCTAGTTTTCCTTTTATATAAATATACAATAATAATAATTGTATTTCTGATTCACTTAGCCATAAATTCAAAAGTTTTTGTGAATATTGTTTTTCTAATTCTCTAAAGTCCGAAATTGTTTCTAATAATGCTTTGTAAATATACTTTTCTGCTTCTTTTTCATTTTCTTTATTAATATATAACAATGTATGTAACTTATAAATATCTTGTCTTTGTAATGCTTGTCCTTTTTTCTTCAATTCTTTTTCTAATAAATAAAGTTCTTTTTCTGCTTGCTCAAAATCATTTATAATAATAGCAATTTCTATATTTCTTCTTTTTACAAAATATTCAAATTCCTCTATTGTTAACACTATATTAATATGCTCTGTTGATTTTCCAATTCTCTGTAATAATGCATTAAACTCTAAAATGTTTGGTCTACGTTCTCCTGCTTCTAACCGAGATAATGTTGACACAGAACAAATCCCTCTGCATAAATCGTCTTGTGAAATCCCTTTACTTAATCGCAACGATTGTACCATTCTTCCAATTTCTTCTATATCCATAATATCATCTCCTCGTTTGTATCATACAAAAAATATCTAAAATTCCTAATTTCATTATATATTTTTACTAAATTTGTAATACTATATTTCTAATATTATACTAAAAAAGATAATTTTTTTCAATATATGGTTATTTTTATATATAAAAAAGGTTATCTAAAAAAAGAAATTTTTAACAATATATAAAATTAAACTATATATTATGATAAAAATTCATTTTCTGATAACCCTTTTTATAATTATATACAAATAACTACACAAATAATAACTATTTCTTTTATCTACAGTAAAATCATAAAATTTTTATACTCCTTCTCCATCAAACGCAGGAATAAAACTCTCTTCTGCTGTTTCTCCTTCTTGCACAAATCCATTTTCTACTCCAAGCTCAATTGCAAAATCTACCACTTCCTCATATTCTTCTTCTGTAATACGACGATTTAACTCAGGATAAGAAACTACATGAGAAAGTGGTGTGTATTGATTCATAATACTAATAAATACCGAATCTCCAAATGTTTCATACAAATACTTTATAATAGCTTTGGAATCTTCTTTACATTCTGGAAGTAATAAATGGCGAATAATCATTCCTTTTTTCATTCTTCCCTTATCATCAAAAACAGGTTCTCCTACCTGACGAAACATTTCGTTTAATGCTTCCTTTGCTACTTGTGGATAATTTGATACATTCGAATATTTCTTAGCTAATTCACTATCAAAATATTTAAAATCTGCCAAATAAATATCCACAAGTCCTTCCATTTCTTTTAAACTTTCCACATAATCATACGAAGATGTATTTGCAATTACAGGAATGATAAGCTTTTCTTTTACTAACAACAATGCTTCTTTAATTTGTGGATAATAATGAGATGGTGTCACTAAATTGATATTATTTGCCCCTTTTTCTTGTAACTCTAGAAAAATCTCTGCTAAACGCTCGATAGAAATCGTTTTACCACGCATACCTTTTGCAATCTCTACATTTTGACAATAGACACACTGTAAATTACAACCTGAAAAAAAAACTGTTCCAGACCCTTCTTCCCCAGAAATACAAGGTTCCTCCCAAAAATGTAAAGCAGCTCTTGCTATCTTTAACTCCCTAGAAACCTTACAATATCCATACGTTTCCACCTGTCCTTCTACTCGCTGTTTCTTACACTTTCTAGGACATTGTACACATACTTCCTCTCTTTTCATTACTACCACTTCCTTTTTAGTCAACTAGATATTTATAAATTATCCACCATATCTTTTTGTTTTTTATAAAGATATCCACATCCTATAAAAATTCCTACCCCTACTACAAAAATAAATAATGAAATAAACTGTGAAGTAGACAATGTACTTACAGCTCCTCTTGGGTCATTTCGTAAAAATTCCAAGCAAAATCGTCCAATACTATAAAAAATTAAATATAATCCTGCCACTTGTCCACTTGCTTTCACTCTTTTTGCTAAAAAAATTAACAATAAAAAATGAAGAAAATTTAATCCACTTGAAATAATTTGTGTTGGCAACAAAGCAACTCCATTTGGTGCATATTGAGACTCCTCATAAATAATATGAAACCAACTATCTGTTTCTCTACCATAACAGCAACCAGCAAATGCACAACCTAATCGCCCAAATCCCTGTGCTAATGCAATTGATGGCATTACCAAATCAAAATACTTTAAAAAATCTAACTTTTTAATTTTACAAAAAACATATCCTGTTAAAATACCCCCAATAATACCCCCATATACAACAAATCCATTTGTAACATCTAATAAAATACTTGGGTCTTCGATAATCGACTTAATTTCCACAATATAAAACAATAACTTTGCACCAATAATTCCTCCAACTAAACAACTAATGGTCAAAGAAAATATCATATCTGGATTTAATTTATACTTTTTCGCTCGATATTCTCCTACTAAATATGCTGATAATACACCAATAGCAATCATTAAACCATACCCGTATACCGTGAATGGTCCTATTTGTAACAATTCATTTTTCAATTTTTTTCTCCTTTCTAATTCCATTTTCCTACAAAATAATTCTATTTGCCTACAGCAAATGACTTTAATAATACTTTCTTTTTCGTTATAGTATAATTCTTATGAATCTCTTTTAGTTCTAAGAAAAAACTTCACAAAAAACGAAAAGACCCTACGGTATTACCGTAAGGTCTTTCTGCCTGTAAATCCCGTAGGACTATTATAATACAGATTTTACTGCTTTTACAACATTTTCTGTTGTAATTCCAAACTTTTCAAATAAAGTTGCTGCTGGAGCAGATGCACCAAAACCAGTCATCGTAACTGTAGCACCATCTAAACCTACATACTTGCCCCAACCATAATCAATCAAAGCTTCTACTGCTACTCTTGCACGAACATTCTTTGGAAGAACGGCTTCTTTATATTCAGCAGACTGTTCTTCAAATAAATCCATACATGGCATAGATACTACTCTTACATCTACACCTTCTTTTGCAAGTTCTGCTTTCGCTTCTACTGCAAGTTGTACTTCAGAACCAGTAGCAATAATAATTGCATCTGGAGTTTCCTTTGTAGCATCTTCTAATACATACGCACCCTTTAATGCTTCTTTCGAAGAACCAGCTAACTGTGGAAGATTCTGTCTAGTCAATACTAAAGCAGTAGGAGTTTCCTTCGAAGTAACTGCACTATACCAAGCTGCAATCGTTTCTGTTGCATCAGCTGGACGGAATACATGGAAGTTTGGCATAGAACGAAGCATTGCTAACTGTTCAATTGGCTCATGAGTTGGACCATCTTCTCCAACACCAATACTATCATGTGTTAAAACATAAGTAGTAGGGATTCTCATTAAAGAAGAAAGTCTTGCCATTGGTTTTACATAATCACTAAATACAAAAAATGTGGATACATAAGCACGAAGACCATGTAATGTCATACCATTACCGATTGCTGCCATAGAAAGCTCACGTACACCAAAATGTAAGTTTCTACCTGTATAATCTTCCTTAGAGAAATCACCCATATCCTTCATATAAGTCTTTGTAGAAGGAGCAAGGTCAGCTGCACCACCGATTAAGTTTGGTACATACTTTGCTAATCTGTTAA
>CALASV010000343.1 GCA_937888895.1 uncultured Clostridia bacterium
TTTTTCATCACTGGTTCTAATGTAGATAAATTTCCAGCATAAGTTAATTTATCTAAACATACCATACGATATTCTGGGTACTTATTTAACATATGAAATACAAAATTAGAACCAATAAAACCAGCTCCACCTGTTACAATAATTGTCATACGATTTTTCTCCTTTTAATAAATAATTTTTCCTTCTGCTACTTTCTTTAAATGTTCTCCATAAGGGGATTTTCCATATCTGGCAGCAGACTCTAATAATGTTTCTTTATCAATCCAACCATTGATATAAGCAATTTCTTCTGGTGCAGAAATTTCAATTCCTTGACGTACTTGAATCATCTTTACGAAATCGGATGCTTCTACTAAACTATCCATTGTTCCTGTATCTAACCATGCAAAACCACGACCTAATAATTTTACATTTAAAGAACCATCTTCTAAATAAATACGATTTAAATCAGTAATTTCTAATTCTCCTCTTTTGGATGGTTTTACTTGTTTTGCGTATTCTACTACTCTTTTATCATAAAAATAAAGACCTGTAATACAATAATTTGACTTTGGATGTTGAGGTTTTTCTTCTACGGAAATTACTTTTCCATTTTCATCAAACTCTACAATACCAAAACGCTCTGGGTCATTGACATAATAGCCAAAAATCGTTGCCTTACTTGCATTACTATTCACTACTGCTTCTCTTAATAATTTACTAAAGCCGTTACCATAGAAAATATTATCACCAAGCACCATTGCACAAGGTTCCTCTCCAATAAATTCCTCACCAATTAAAAATGCTTGCGCCAATCCATCTGGACTTGGCTGCTCTTTATAAGATAAGTGAATACCATACTGACTGCCATCTCCTAATAATCGTTCAAAATTTGGCAAATCGTGTGGTGTAGAAATAATTAAAATATCTTTAATCCCTGCTAACATTAAAGTAGACAATGGATAATATACCATTGGCTTGTCATATACAGGTAATAATTGTTTTGAAGTTACCATGGTTAATGGATATAATCGAGTACCAGAACCTCCGGCAAGAATAATACCTTTCATCTTTTTCATCCTTTCTTTACTTGTTTTTTCACATTATAAAAGGTGACCTAAGGTCACCTGCAAGTACTTTTTTAACTTTTTTTGTAACAGTTCAGCCATATACAAAATTTATACCAATTGGAATGCAAGCTTGCTTGCAAATGACAAGGGTATAAATTTTTATATGGCGTTCGCCCATAAAGCGAGATTTTTAGTTGCGATAGCAACGAAAACGACTGCGTAGCAGTCAAATCGAGCTGTATGGATGAACTGTTACAATTTTGAGGTAGAAATAAATATTCCTGCATCTTTTGTAATCTGAAAGCCATATCTTGTTTTCTCTGTCACAAAATTTTTAAATTCTTTATACTTATCTAACAAAAGTTGATTCTGATTTCCATGACAAGACAAAATATACTCTAACAATAGTTCTGGTTTATTTAATTCAATATAATCTTCATATCTTCTAAAATCCACCACAGAAAATACTTGTTGTAAAATATCCCTCCCATTTTCTATTCCAAATCGTTCATACAAATTTTCTGCTGCCAATAAAATTCTACTATCAAATGTTTGCACCAACTCTGTAATTTCTTTCATGTGTTTTCTTCCATAAGTACTACAAACAAATTTTCCTTCGTCTTTCAATACACGATTTACTTCTCTACACACTTGCTCTACATCATCACAGTAAAATAATAAATGATTCGCTATGACTAAATCAAAACTGTTTTCTTTAAATGGAATTTCTTTACAGTCAAATACTTGAAAAGAAAATGCTTCTTCCTCTAAAAAAGAATGCTCAGACAATAAATATAAAACAACACGCCTTGCATCTCGAAGCATTCCATCCGATATATCCGAAAGCACTATTTCTATTCCATTTGGTATCTTCTCTATATTTTCTGTCCACAATGCCCCATTTCCACAGCCAATCTCTAATATTTTCATTCCTTCCTTTAAGTTACATTGTTCTAAAATCCATGGAAACCACCCTTGTTTATTGATAGAATATTCTTTATGTAGCCTAATTCTCGCAGATACATTTTCTGCATTTTTATACTGCATTTTCAAACTCTTTTCCATTCCTGTCAAATGAATCAGTTCTAACATCGCATTACTATCTAACCTTTTTTCCTTTTCAATTGCTAAAATTGTATTTTCAATTGCAGTTTCCACTAATTGCATTTGCTCTATTCTATCTTGTACTAATTTTTTTTGCAATTTTAACGAATGGTTCATAAGATGATAATCTGTTGTACCAATCGAAAGCTCCTTAATATCATCTAATGAAAAACCAAGATACTTAAACAATAAAATCTGTTGTAATTTTGCAAAATCTTCCTTTGTATAAAATCTTGCTCCTGAAGGAGTGCGATACGAAGGTTTCAAAATATTTTTTTTATCATAAAATCGAATTGTTTTTAATGACACTCCTGCCATTTTAGCAAATTGACCAGATGAATAATAGTTTGGTAATTTCACCCTATCCCCTCTTTTCCTATCTATTCTTTTATTTTCTCTACTTCATTTTATCATAAAAAAACATTGTTTCACAGATTTCTCACTTTACTTTTTTTTGCTTTATGATAGAATAAAGATATCATTTATAAACAATAACACATCTAGCATTGATTTTGAGGTATATGTACCATGAAGAATAAAAAACGACATGATAAATTAATCTCCTTTTTTTCTGCACTACTGCTCTTAATATTTCATACAGCAGTATTTGCTTTCATTTGGTACGACGTATATCACCCAGGACTTTTAGTTCCTTATTTTCATAAAGGAAATCTTGTCATTATCTTTTTATATAGTATGCTTTTATTAGCATCGAATCAAGTATTTGGTGGTCTACGTTTAGGTTACTATAAAACATTAGATAGCATTGTTGCAAGAACTCTCAGTTTATTTACTGCTTATTTTGCAATGTACCTTGTTATTTCCCTTATTTCTTACCGACTTGTTTCACCAGTATATATTTTAATGGCTATTTTTGTTGGATTTATATTTAATGTTTTTTGGACTTATTTTTTTAATTTTCTTTATTATAAAATTAATCCTCCTAGAAAAATGCTTTTAATTTATGGAGAAAGTTCCATTGACGAAGTATATTCTAAAATTACTGCTCGTAGCGAAAAATATAGAATTGTAAGACATGTTCATTACAGCATTGGAGAAGAAAAACTAAAAAAAGAGATTGCAAAACATGAAGCCGTTATTTTATATGATTTATCTGCTTCGTTACGCAATCATTTAATGAAATTTTGTTTTGAAAAATCGATTCGCGTTTATATTACACCAAAATTATATGATATTTTAATTCGTGGTGCATCAGAAATGGACTTATTCGATACTCCTCTTCTTTTAATGCGTAATCGTGGCTTAACTCCTGTACAAGCTTTTTTTAAACGAACAATGGATTTAATTGTTTCTACCATTTGTCTTATTGTTACATTGCCTATTATACTTGTTATTATCATTGCGATTAAATGTTTTGATAACGGTCCTGTACTCTACCATCAAACAAGGCTAACAATGGATGGAAAAGAGTTTCAAATTTTAAAATTTCGTAGTATGTATACAGATGCCGAAAAGGATAGTATTCGATTGATGAGTAAGGAAGATGACCGTATTACACCAATTGGTAAAATACTTCGAAGAACTCATTTTGATGAATTACCACAATTGTTTAATATTATCAAAGGAGAAATGTCCTTTGTAGGTCCTCGTCCAGAACGACCAGAAATTGCCAAAATTTATATGACGGAAATTCCAGAATTTTCCTACCGTTTAAAAATGAAAGCTGGTTTAACGGGATACGCTCAAGTATATGGCAAATATAATAGCACTCCGTATGATAAACTAAAATTAGATTTAATTTATATTCAAAATTATTCTATTTTCTTAGATATTAAATTATTGCTATTAACTGGGAAAACACTATTTATTCCTGACCATGCAGAAGGGGTTAGTAGTCATTTTACTACAGCATTACGAGAAGAAGTTGCTGTAACAAAGGAAAAAGAGAAAGAAAACGCATAAAAAATCAGGGCTATATTTAACAGCCCTGATTTTAGGTAGAACTTATACTCCACCTAACACACTATAATAGTGGTTATTTGATTACGAGCAAGTAGCACAGTGAATTACGAGTATCCGATTTACTTATTTTACCATATACAATACACCTAATGTTGCTGGACCACAATGACTAGAAATTACACTACCAGCTCTTGTTTCTATAATTTCTTCAAATACATTTAATTGTTTTAAATATGCTCGTACTTCCTCTACTACTTCTTTTTCACAACCAGAATGTGTAATAAACACTCTATCTTGCTTTGCATTCTTTAATTCTTCCTCTAATTCCTTTACATAACTCATAACTACTTTATTTATTTTTCCACGATATTTTTTACCTGCTTCCATTGTTCCATTATGTACTACAATTTTAGGATGTAACTGTAATGCACTTCCTGCTAATGCTGCCACACCACTACATCTTCCACCTCGATGTAAATAAGTTAATGTATCTACTACAAAACTACTTCTTACTTTTGGTATCATTTGTTCGATTTCTTTTACAATTTTCTTTGCCTCTTTTCCCTGCATTGCCATAGTAGCAGCTTCCATTACTAAAAGTCCAATACCTGTAGATAAATTTTTAGAATTTATCACAAAAATTTCTTCCTCTCGCTCTAATTCTTGTACTGCTAAACGCATCACATTTGCAGAAGTAGACATTTCTTCTGAAACAGCAAAACAAATAATTTCACCTTCATATTTTTTAAATAAATCTGCTACTTCTGCAATAGAAGCTACAGAAGTTTTTGGTGTTGCTTTATTTTTATCTGACCATGCAAAAATTTCTTCTGGAGTAATTGTTTTTCCATCTTCATATTCCTCATCTCCTAAATGAATATGTAATGGTAAAATATCAATCTGATATTTTTCTATTAATTCTTTTGATAAATCACAAGTACTATCTGAAATTATTTTAACCATAAAAACTCTCCTTCTTTAACCTATTTATTTCACTATAACACCCTTTTCTAAACTGAAACGAAACAAACCGAACATTTTTTTATAAAATGCTCGGTTTGTTTATCAAATGGATATTTGTAATTCACTACTTACTCATAACTGAATAACTATATTCACAATTTATCAGTTATTCTATTTTTTTTGGAATTTCTACAATAAATGTTGTTTTTCCTTCTTTACTTTCCACCCAAATTGTTCCTTTATGAAGTTTTATAACACGCGATACAATTGCCAAACCTACACCATTTCCTTCCGTTGCATGAGATTCATCACATTGATAAAATTTATTAAATATTTTCTTTCTACTCTCTATTGGTATTTCTATCCCTTCATTTATAACAGATACTGCATAACAATTTTTCTTTTCTACAATTCTTATCTCAATTACACCACTTTCCACAGAAAATTTAACTGCATTATCAATCAAGTTTATCCATACTTGTTTTAATAATTCTTCATTTGCTTGTATAATAACTTCATCAAATTCTAAAGAAAATTCAATTTGTTTTTTTGCCCATCTATTTTCTAATAGAAGTACACTCATGCGAATTTGTTCCGAAAGATTAAAGGAAGAAATATCTGTTAAAATTGCTTGATTTTCTATTTTTGTTAATTGTAATACATTCGTTGCCATATAAGATAATCTAAGAGATTCTTCTTCAATAATATTTAAATACTCTTTTCTCTGTTCTTCTGTTAAGTTATCTTTTTTTAATAATTTTGCAAACCCTGCAATCGAAACAATTGGTGTTTTAAATTCATGGGAAAAATTATTAACAAAATCACTACGAAGTAATTCTGTATTTTCTAATTCCTCTGCCATTAAATTAAAACTCTCTGAAATTTCTATCATTGTCGGATGCTTTCCAAGGGGAGCACCAAAAAAAAGTCTTGCTTTAAAATCTCCCTTTGCTAATCGTTGTAATTGTGTTGCGATTCGATTTAATGGTATTAGTGGAACTCTGCTTGTTAAAATAGCAATCACCCAACCTACAAACATACTAAGTAAACTCATATATACAATAATATGTCTAACATCTTTTAAATAATTTTCTCCTTCTCCTAAAATATCAAAATAAGATAACACATATACCACTACTCCTGCTACCATAATGGTTAATAACAAAATACAAAAAACAATAAAAGAATACAATAATGATAAACCAAAACGATGTTTCTTTTTTTCTTTTTTCATAACGAAATCCTTTTCAATTATCATAAACAAAAACTCAGGAAAAAATAAAAGATTACATTTTCTTTACTGCTTTATATCCAAGTCCTCTCACCGATTCAATCTTAAATTCGTCAAAATCTTCAAATCGTTTTCGCAATCGTCCAATATGTACCGTTACTGTCTCCCAACCTGTTTCACTATCTGCTCCCCAAATTTCATCCATCAATTGAATACGAGTAAAAATTTTCCCTGGATAAGATAATAACTTATATAATAAAAGAAATTCTTTTTGTGGAAGTTCTATGACTTGATTTTGTCTCGTTACTGTCAATGCATCATAATCTAAAACAACATCTCCTATTTCTATTTTTCGCTCATTTACAATTTTCGCTCGTCGTAATAATGCTTTTATCCTAAGTAACATTTCATCTTCGTCCACCGGTTTTGTCATATAATCATCTGTACCTACTAAAAATCCTTTTTTCTTATCTTCTGGAAGTTGTTTTGCAGAAACCATCAAAATAGGAAGATTGTTTTTTGTTTCTCTTAATAATGTCGTAAGCTCATAACCATCCATTTTAGGCATCATAATATCTAATATGACTAAATCAATATATTCTTTCTCCATTACTTTTAATGCTTCTTCTCCATTTTTTGCAGTAAATACAATATAATTTTCTGTTTCTAATACTGCCTTAAATAATCGCCTTGTATTATTATCATCATCTACGATTAGAATATGAAACATAATTTCCTCCTGTTGTTATAACTCCACTTTCCGACTATCAAAAAATTCAAATGCATCAATTGCTTTTAAAATATCTTCAAAATCTTCTCTTGGTGCAATTTCTAAATATTTTTCTAAAATCTCTGTTTCTTTTCCTCGGAATGGTCCATAAAAGATATCAAATAAATTATGCCCTCGCATATAAATTTTAAATTGTTCAAAATGTTCTTTTAATTCTTGTATCGATTCAATATCTTTTCCTAATATTTCTACAAAATGTTTTCCACTTTTAATACGATACAAATATTGCTTCCATTTTTCAAATAACGTTTCCCAAAAGGCTTCTTCACTTTCTACAATTCCTAATTGTGTCATTACCGTTGGATTTAAAAAATAATTTTCAAATGAATAATATTTCAAAATCAATACATTGTGTCGTTGTACTCTTGGCAATTTATCAATATCTTGTAAATTTCTCTCACTATAATATTTACAAAGATGGTTTGCTAATTCTTCTGCATTTTTTCCGTCACCATCTCGAATCATTAAAAATTGGTCACGCAAATATAATTGATTGATATATTTTAAATTGGCATACGTTTTAATATTCGTACAGCTATTTGTTGTAATAATTGCAATACGAGATAATTCCCCATTTTTATCATAAACTTCTGAATAATACTTTTTTAACAATAATGGAAATCTTGTTTTATCTTGTTTTCCTTCTACAATAAACACAAAATCTACATTTAAAAGGTCATTTGCACTATATCCTAAATCATTCAAAACATCATCAATGTCCGTATTTTGTCTTGCAATAGAATATCCATCATTATCTAATACAATGCGACAAAGCTGACCTTTTGTAAAATTGACTATCATATTTGGAGAATGTGTCGTAAAAATAATTTGATTTTTCTTTGATAACCGATACAAAATTTTACTTGCTGTTTTTTGCAAAGAAGGATGTAAAAAAAGTTCTGGATACTCTACCATAATAATACTTGGTATTTGTGCTTCATCTTCAATATATGTTTCCAAAAGGGAAAGCATATAAATACTTTTCATACCATTTCCAAGATGCTCTATAAAACTCATTCGTTTTAATTGCTCATGCCAAGCTTCTACTTCTACACGAAACATTTCATCCATATTGTAGGATAATGTATATAAAATTTCTTCTACCCCACCATTTTTTCGATAATTTTCATTTACCTTTTTTGAAAATTCCTCAAAATTTAATTGATACATTTTATACTCTAATAATCTTGCTGTTTCATGAATTTTTAATTCTTCTGGCTTCTTTTGATTGATTAAACCAATACATTGAAAACAGTGTTTACAATCTTTTGCTGAATCAAAAATACAACAACCCGAATATAAACTAGCAAGGTCTTCTGACTTTTGAGACAAAAGTAAATCCTCTTGAAATGAAGTAATATTTCGATTCGTGTCAATAAAATGTAATTTTGGCAAAATTTCTTTGATATAATGATTATTTTTGTGAAAACCATCTTCATATCGTATTTTTCCATTATGATTGATAGAACATAAGAAAGTCACTTCTCCATTAGAAAAAGACGGTATTTTTTCGCAAAAATCTCGTTTCCAAGCATCATATCTTTTATAAGAACTAACAATACCATTTCGATGAAATTGCTGTAATTCTTCTTCGGTAATCGTAAGCGTCATTAAAATTTCTATATTTTGTTTTTTCTCATTAAAATTGCGTTCTTCTACTTCGTAACTTCCTGTAGCTAAACGAATTGCATCTAATACAGCTGTTTTACCTGTATTATTTTTTCCAACAAGAATAAGAGAATTTTCAATGTCTGTTATTTTCAATTCTTGAATCGATTTAAAATTTTTTATATGTAGAAATTTAATTTGCATATTATCATCCTTCTCAATTATTAAGTCAATCGGATATTCGTAATCCGCTTCGCTACTTACTCATAACCAAATAACCACTATTGTGGTTTGGTTAAAATCCAACTTAGTTTGGTATCTGACAAGATACTTTTATACTTTATAGTCACTATATAGTATATCATATTTTTATTGCATTTGTATATTGTATATGCTATATTTTTTAATATCTAATAGTAATACATACTAAAAAACAAGGAGCGATTATTATGGCGATTCAATACATAGAAAAACTAAATTGTTTTAAACTAGATACGCTTGGTTCTTCTTATATTATAAAGCTTTATGAAGAAGGATATTTATTTCATGTATATTATGGTGCAAAAATTCCTGATGAACATTTTGACACCTCTATTATAAAAGGATATTATAATTCTATTTATCCTTCCAATGAAAATTTAGTTCATGATAGAGTTTCTCCCGATATCATAGCCATGGAATATTCTGGTTTCAATGTTGGTGATTATCGTCCTGAAAGTATTCGTATTAAAAATTCTTTTGGTAATGTAGCTACCGATTTACGTTATCGTTCCCATACTATTACCAATGGAAAACCAAAATTAGAAGGATTACCTTCCCTTTATATTACGAATGACAATCAAGCACAAACACTTGCTATTGAAACAATTGACATTACAACAAATGTAATTGTAACATTATATTATACTGTTTTTGAACAATACAATGCGATGACTCGTCACGTTGTCGTTCAAAATAATTGTGAGACACCAGTAGAAATTGAAAAGATAGCTTCTGCATGTATCAATCTTCCAACTATGAATTATGATTTCATACATTTGTATGGCAGTTGGGGTGCAGAGCGTCATATCGAACGTGCTCCTCTCCATCATGGTTCACAATCCATTGGTAGTGTTCGTGGTACTTCTAGTCACATGTTTCAACCGTTTGGTGCATTTGCTAGCCATGATGCTACAGAAGAAACAGGTGAAGTATATGGTCTAAATTTTGTATATAGTAGTAATTTTCTTTTAGAAGCTCATTGTGATTTTTATAATACGACTCGTATCAATTTAGGTATTCACCCAGATGGATTTGGTTGGTTATTAAATCCAAAGGAAACATTTACTGCCCCTGAAGTAGTACTTGTATATTCGGAACATGGTATTGGCGAATTATCTCGTACCTTCCATAAATTATATCATCATCATTTAATTCGTGGTAACTATCAGTATGCAAAACGCCCACTTCTTATCAATAGTTGGGAAGCAGCTTTTTTCGATTTTAATACAGAAAAATTAGTTTCTTTTGCAAAAGAAGCAAAAAAACTTGGTATTGAAATGTTAGTGATGGACGATGGTTGGTTTGGAAAACGAAATCACGATAAATGTTCGTTAGGAGATTGGTATGTCAATGAAGAAAAACTTTCTGGTGGACTTTCTGAATTAATTCGTCAAGTAAATGCAGAAGGATTAAAATTTGGTATTTGGTACGAACCTGAAATGATTAGTCCTGATAGTGACTTATATCGTGCTCTCCCTGATTGGTGTTTACAAATTTCGAATCGTGCTCGTTCGATTAGTCGTGCTCAATATGTATTAGATATGTCTCGTCAAGATGTAAGAGATAATATTTTTGAACAAATGGCAAATGTACTTTCCAACTATCCAATTGACTATGTAAAATGGGATTTCAATCGTAACTTAACAGAAGTATCCTCTGCCCTTCTACCACCAGAACGCCAAAAAGAAATATTCCATCGTTTTGTTCTTGGCACTTACGAATTAATGGAACGTATTACAACTGCTTTTCCACATATTTTATTAGAAAATTGTTCTAGTGGTGGTGGACGTTTTGATGCTGGTATGCTTTATTACTCTCCACAAATTTGGACTTCGGATAATACTGACGCAATTGAACGATTATTTATACAATATGGTACTTCCCTTTGTTATCCAGCTTCTACGATGGGAGCACATGTTTCTTTCAACTCCCGTACTGATTTTGTAACAAAAGGAAATGTAGCTCTTTGGGGGAGCTTTGGTTATGAACTTGACCCTAATCGATTAAGCGAAGAAGATTGCAACTTAATTCGTAAACAAATCGCAGATTATCATAAATATTATGAACTTATCCACACAGGTGACTTATATCGTTTGATTTCTCCACAAGAAAAATCTGCCGACCAAGCACCAAGCTGTGCATGGCAATTTGTTTCCGAAGATAAAACAAAAGCACTCGTAACTTATGTCACAATCCTCTCAAGCAACAATCCATATCGTATGCTCAAATTACGAGGACTCAACCCTAATAAACTTTATAAAGAAGAAAACTCCGAAAACATCTACTCTGGAACGGCACTTATGAAAATGGGACTCAATATCACTGACAAACCACATCATGACGGAAGTAGCTTCACACTATACTTCACGCAAATCTAAAACAGAAAGAGGGCTATTGAAAAATAGCCCCTTTTTGTTAAACTTCTTAAAAATCTATTTGATATCTTTCTCTAACTTCGTTAATAAGAACTGTTCTTCCTCTGCATTTAAACAATCCCCTTGAATCATTTTCTTTACTACTTCTCTTGCTTTTTCACATTTCATTGTTGTTAAAACAGTATAATAGCTAGCTATATCACAAATCACTTCCAATGCTTCGTTAATCACTGTCCATCTCATTTCTGTCTCTTGTTGTCTTTGGTCACAAATACAGCCCAATGCTAAAATACAGCAAATCAATTCTTCTAATTTTAAACTTCCCGTACGAATTACTTTGCAAAGATTTTTTACAACTTTTTCTTCTGCCTCTGCTGATAAAATACGAATTCCATCTTTTTTTAATGCAATTCCAATCGCATAAGAACTAAATTGAAGATTACTTCCAAAGTTTTGTAATACTTGATTTACATCTTTTTCAAATTCTTCCAATAACCAAGGTAAATCTGTTCTTGTTTTTGCATGAGTATACAAACAAGCCTGCAAATATCTTGGATATTCATGTAATGTTGCAAGTGCACTTAATTGTTCTAAACTTCCACATACACTTAATGCAAGTATTGCCTGAATATTCGTAGTTACTTTTGCTCCTCCTATCGAAAAACCATGTAAATCTGCACTTAATTGAGTCATACATATCGTTGCTAATTTTTTCTTTTCTGCTTCTGTCCATGTATGTGCTAATTTTCTTGCAATAATAAACAATCTTAATCTCGGTTCTTCACTTGATGTATTAGAAAATCCCTCTAATACAGCTTCAGAAAAATCTTCTTTATTCCCTGCATTACAAATATTAGATACTGCATTAGAAATCCTTTTCGATAAATTACTTTTTTCTTGCTTTTGTCTACATCTTTCATGATTTTGACATAACTGAAGCATATTGTTAATTTCTGCTTTCGGTTGCAATTTTGCACCACTTGGAGCAATAAACTTTGCTTTTATTTTACTACGCTCACTATTATCAATCGCAATTTCTACATAACCTTCTTCTAATTTTTTACTACCACCAGCATCTTTACTTGTCCAAGCCTTCATGGTAATCACTTTGTTGCTTCCCATGTGAATCATAAATGCAATAAACGCACCATTTGGATAATTCTGCTTAAAAGAAATATTACCATTTGCTATGGTACGATAAGAACCATCTAAATTTTGACTCTTAATTGGAATCGCAATTTTATTTTGTCCTGGCTCTATTTTAAACCCTGTCATTACAGTAGAAGTATACGGCAGTTCTGCTCCTGTCGGAATAATCATATGTACTGCACCATTTTTTACACCTAAATATAAACTATCATTTAAGATGTTATTCCCCCATTGAATTGCCATCGGGCGTACTAGTTTCTTTGGTGTTTCTTGTTCTTTTATTGTAGTATCTATACTCTTATCTGCCATTTTTTTAAGAAAATTACTAGCAACCTGTTCAGGTGTTACATTAAGTGTTTTTGATACAAACTCACAATCCTTACGAAAAGATTCACTTTGAACATAATTCTCTAACATTTCTGGCGTAAGATTACTTTTTTGAACATTTTCTTTTTCATCAGAAATATTTTCCAACACTTCTTCTGCACCAACTAATTTCATATCATCTTGCATTTGCTCATATTTATGCAAATAATAGTGATACACTGCTGCCCCTCTTGCTACTGCTTGGTCTGGGTCAAGTGCTACAATTGGCTCAAATCCAAAAAATTCCTTTAAACGGTCTGTAATCATATAAAATTTAGACATTCCACCATTTACAATAACAGCATCTACTATTACATTTTCCGTTCCCAATTTTTTAGATGCTTTATATAAAACATCTAAAATTGGATAAATAATATTTCTTGTATTTGTAATATGATTTATTTTTTTATAATCATAAAAAGTTAAATCGGAAGCCATAAAAGTAGAAAGAATCTCTTCTACTTCTTCTTTTGTAAATGTATCGTCATACGAATATCCAATACCACCCATATTTCCACCAGTAGTAATCTCAATTTCTTCGTCATCATCGTCCCAACCAGAACTATAATCTTCTCCACAACGTTCATTTAATTCTAATTTTAAATGTTCGGCATACACTCTTAATTGTGGCATAATTACCTTTTCTTCTTGACGAAGTTTTAAAACTACTTCAGGATGGCTAGAAAATTGCTTCAAATAACGCTTATACATTACTTTTGCGATTTCTTCGTCAAAATCATCACCACCAAGTAATGTATAACGATTTGTCGCTATTTCATTTACTTTTAATACATCCTCCATTCCCTCTCTTCTTTGAATTTCATGCATTGTAATATCAAGTGTTCCACCACCTAAGTCAAATACAAGCACTCTTTTTTTCTCACTTAAATCTAAAATTCGACTAGAAATTTCTCCATTTCGAATTTGATTAATTAAGTCATAAATAACTGCATTTGGTTCTGATAAAAGTACTGCTCTTTCACTTCCATCTTCATTTTTTACTTTAATTCCAGCTAATTCTGCCGCATCTCTTGTTGCCTTACACATTGCTGAGTCAAAGTTTGCAGGTACAGTAATAACTGCATCCGTAATTTCACAACGATAGACTTTTGAAGCCTCTCTTAACATATGTTTTAAAATACGAGAAGATATTTGTGCTGGTGTTTTATCTGGTATATCTGGAGATAAACCTTCCACTTGTGGTCTTCCCATCTGACTTTTAATCGACTTTGCTACTAAATGTGGTCGAAGTGGATATTGCATTTTCGCAAAATCACCAACTAAAGGTTCATAATTTTTCTCCTGTCTATAATAGACACAAGATGGTAGTGTTGGTTTTTTCACTTTTGTGAGTTTTACCTCTCCCGACACTGCATTATACATATCATCAGCTCGAAATATTTCTACTACCTTACTTATGGCATCTCCATTTGCCTTTTCATTAATAGTGGCTAGAACCGAATTGGTTGTACCCAAATCGATTCCAACACACAAATCATTATGGTCTGTCATTATTCGTCCTCCTTCACTTTTGGTCTTGAAATTTGTAATTCTTTATCTTTATAAATCCAACCTGGAGAAACGACACGTACTTTTTTAATCTCCTCTGGATTTACAAATGGTGTACCCTCATAATTGCAAAATTCTACATCAGATGCTGTTACATCCTTCACCGAGTTAATCTTCATAATTGGCTCAATATGGCTATCACGAACAAACTGAATTAATTTCTTCACTGTAATTAAAAGTCCATTAATTTCAATTGGTAACTCATAATTTTTCTTTCTTAATTCATCAATTCCTTTTCTCACAACAAGTAATTCATCTAAAATACAACCATATTTTTCTGAATTTAAACGTGCAAAGAAATCTGCTAATTCCTTTACTTTACTTGCTTCTAACTGCTCTGCAAATTCTTCCTGTAAATCTTGTAACATTATATTAGAACGGTCTAATAAATTTTCTAATTGGTCAATTCTCTTTAATGCTTGTTCCATCGTCATTTGAGGTTCTTGTTTATTGCTTTGTGTTTTCTTTTTATTTTCCCTCATTTGAATAAAACCATATACATTACTAATCGCATCTGAAATATCATAAAAGAAATATTTTGCAAGTGTATTTCCTAATAAATGTAAATTATTCGTATCATCAAACAAATCAATTTCTGGATACTTTTCATAAATCATAATTGTTGCCATACGCTCTTGAGAATCATGTCTTTTTCCATTCAGAAGTGCAGGTTCTTTTCTTCTTTTTTCATATTTTTCAAAAGCTTCTTTTTTACCAACCACTGCACTAGCAAACAAAGTTGCCACTTCATTTGCCCATTGTAATAATTCTTTTCTTTCTTTTGGATTTGCCATTCTTCTATTTCTAAAAATTTGGATTACTTCATCTCCTGTCAGCGTATAATCATACTTTTTATTCATTGCCTCTGCACATTTCGTTGGTCCTAAATCAAAATCATGACATATAATAGAAAACAATCTACTTTCCATAACAATATCTTCTTTTACATGACTTCCTCTTCTCACTTTACGAAGCATACCATCATGTACTTGTTTCATTACTTCATTTACTTTTTGGTCTTTTACATTAATCATGTGTTACCTCCTAAACAAATTTTCAACTCATAATCTATAAATTTCTTTTTCTTCTGCAAAAATAAATTGTGTTCTACAATCTCCATCTAACATCATTGTTTGTTCAATTGTTTCATCCAATGGTGAATATTCTTTTGCACAATGTACCATAATTGCTTTTTTGGGATTTACTTTTTTAATAAATTCTTTCATATCTGAAAAATCTTCATGTAGTGAAAAATCTACATTTACTTCTTGATAAAAACGAAACTTTGAAACTCCTGTACTTGCTGTAATATAAATATGTGGTTCTCTTGGAATATCTTCTCGATTATTCACATTTAAAATAGGAATAGAAAGTTGCTCCATTTTTCTTACTACATTCATAATCGATGCATCAAGACAAATTGGAACATAATGTACATTCCACTCATTTAATGTTTTCAAAAACTCAATTCCTTTACTCAATTGTGGAACACGACAAAGTACAGACTTTTTTCCACCTTCTACACTTCGTAAAACAGTTTGTACCATTTGAAATAAGCCATCTGCTTTCTTTATATAATTCGGATGCTTCGCATGTAATCCACACATAATAACTGTATCAATATCTAAGTTATTTGGTATCATACACCCATCCGTCAATGCTGTTTTTGTTATCGAATAATCTCCTGTATATAAAATTTTTCGTTTTGCAAATTCAAATAACATCATCATTGCACCAGGAATATGCCCTGCTGGAAAAAAGGTTACTTTATATTTTCCAAAATCCATTTGTTTCATATAACTTACTTTGACCACTTTTTCTAACATTATTTTTGCTGCTAATCGTTTATTTTCATCCTCATTACCAGACAAATATGTTCTATCATATAATTGATATTCTGATAATATTGCTGTAAGTTCTGTCATATAAACATTTGCTTTGGTTGCTTCTTTTTGTAATTTCAACAAATATCCAATATGGTCAGAATGTGCATGAGATATGTAAATATGGTCGATTTGATTCATGCTTTGTATCCATGGAGATGTAAGTAAAGAATAAAAATTTGGCTCGAATATCATTCCATTTTCTTTTCCTACACCAGCATCTAAAATAATATTGCTATCACCTAAACGTAAATAATAACAACTTGCACCAACTCTTTGTCCCCCTCCAAGTGCCATAAAATATATGCCTTTTCTCACGGTCTCACCTTCTTTCTTCATTAGTCTATATCATAACATTTTAAACAAAATTATACAATAAAAGAATGGTCGAATATTTCTAAAAACATTCGACCAAATTAGCTAAATATGAAATCTTCTTTTTAATTCCAAACAAGCTCTTCTTCCACCAATCATAATAGTTCCAAGAAATAAAAATGCAGAAACTACTAATGGTAAAAATGCCATTTGTACATTTCTTTCTAATCCTAACAAATATAATATCACTGGAATACAACTACATAATATCATAAAAATTTGTGCCATCATATAACTCTGCCAATTTCTGCGATTATAAATCATCAATACAATAATTCCAATATCAACTAATAAAATACCAGCAGAAATAACATAATCTACAGCCCAACCTCGATATCCTGTTGCAAAATCAACACCTATTGCAACTAAAACGGTAATCAATGTCAACACAATCGTTTTACTTTGATATCCAGTTTTTCCAATGACAGCATAACGAAGTACGGTATAAGAATATAACAAAAGCAATCCTACTACAATACTCCAATTGATTTCACCTCCTTTGGTGAAATCCAACATAATCAACATAAATTCAATCAAAACAATACAAAATAAATACAATCTACTAATCCATAATAATTTCTGAGTTTTTAATCTTGCATTTGGATACATGTTTTCTAATTCTTCGGTCTGCTCTAACACAGAACGACATAACGGACAAACCTCTGTTTCGTCCAATATTTCCACATTGCATTTATGACATTTACTCATAATTCACCCCATTACTTTCTAATTCAATATGCAAACCATCTTCGGAAAGTTTCCTAAAAAATCCTCGTTGTATCGAAGTATCTTTCAAATCATAGCTAAAAGTAAATACTAATGTATTTCCATAAGAGCAAATCGTACCTTTATTATGTTGTCCTTTCGAAATTGTTAAAAATACATGCACTTGCTCTACATATGGTTGATAAGGCTTTGCTATATCAATCTTTCCTACATTCGTAATTGTTGTCGTATTTGCTAATGCTGCCTTTGTATATACCTGACGCATTGCTATATTTTTAAATATAAGAGGGACTGCCCTTGCAAACCAAAGTTTTTCATTGGATACATTATAAGAAAATAATTTTTCTAAATGTTCTCTATTTAACTGATTTTTTAAACTTTCTTGTACACTTGCTATTATTTCTTCAAATGTATAACTTTCTTTTTCTGGCCAAAATTCTGCTGATATCATAACAAAAAAGTTTTTTGTCGTAATCGAATCAAAATAAGGGCGTAAATTCACAGGTACTGCAACACGAATTGGTTTATCCGATGGCATTCGTTTCAAACATTCTGTATAAACACTCCAAATATAAGTACTTACCAAATATTCATTAATACTAGCATGATACGATGCACAAACTTTCTTTAATTCAGAAATACTCATATATCCATGCAATACACCTAGTTCTCCTGCACGAAGTTTTTCGCCTTTTAATAAATATGCTTTTTGTTGCTTATAACTATTTTTAGCACTTTTTTTATAATGTTTTAAAAAACTATCTTCTCTATTTAACGAAGTATTACTAGCTAAAGCATCGCTTACTTGGTTATTTAACTCTGGATATCGTATTCTTAAATACTGATATGTTAGTTCTCTTAAAAAGTTAATCGTACCCATACCATCTGTTAATACATGAAATACTTCTAAATTAATACGATACTTATAATAAGTCACTCGAAATAAATAACTATTATTTTTATTTGGGCGAATATAACGACAAGGAAAACGTTCCTCCTCTTTTACTCTCGGTGCTGGTTTCCCGTTTTCTTCAAAGTAATACCAAAATACACCATTTCTCATTCTCACATTAAAACCATCAAACTTTGGCAATACAATATCTAATGCCTGTTGTAATAGTTCTGGTTCAATCATATCCGTTAATGTCACACTAAAACGATATACATTACTCATAGTTTCTCCTGCAATTGCCGGAAATAAATGTGCTGTATTATCTAATCGTTCCCAACGAATATCTTTTTGAAAAATGGATTGCTTTTTTACAGTTTTCTTTTGATTATCTTCTTGTACTATTTGGTTTGTTTTTTTTCTCATACATTCCCTTTTCCATTCTATCTTACTACAACGATACTTTCTAAAGATTATTATGTCTTTATTATACCATAAACAAAGTTTATGGTCTTTATCTACACACGCTTCGCGTGGCAGTCTTTATTATAATATAAAAAAGAAAGAAAAACTACCTCTATCTTTATTCTAAAAAAAATAGCCTATGAATATTTAAGCTTGTGGAGTAGAAAATTCCAAATATTCTTGCAATTTCTTTACGCTAATTCCTTTCTTTTCTCTTAATTTTATAATGTTAGCCCCTGTACCTACCATATCAATTGTTGGAATTTTTAATGTTGTCTCGTTCATTTTTTCCTTCCTTTCTCTGCCCTACGGCATCCAATCGCTTCCGAAGTCTATTTACATTCACAGACAATGTGTTTTCATCTACAAAACTCTCCGTTTCCCAAAGTTGCTCCATTAACTTTTCTCTACTCACTATTTTCCCTTTATTCTGCATAAGAATTAATAAAATACGAAATTCATTTTTAGAAAGAGGAATTTTTTCCTCTCTATAAATTACCATATTATCCCCTATATTTAAAAGTACACCTCGATGTTCTAATATAGGAATAGATGTCCCAAAATCATACGTTCTACGAAGCATCGCTTGTATCTTTGCCATCAATACACTTTGGTCAAAAGGTTTAGCAATAAAATCATCTGCTCCCATATTCATCGCCATAATCATATTCATGTTGTCAGAAGCCGAAGAAATAAAAATAATTGGTACTTTGGACACTTTACGAATTTCACTGCACCAATAATATCCATTAAAAAATGGTAATGTAATATCAAGCAAAATAATATGTGGCTGAAACTGTGCAAACTCTGCCATTACATTACGAAAATTTTGTATACAATGTACTTCTAAATTCCACAGTTTTGCTTGAATTGTAATTGCTTCTGCAATTCCTATATCATCTTCTATTATTAATAAACGATACATTTTTTCTCCTTTTTATATTTCTATAAACATTGTCTCTGTATTTTCTAATTTTTCTAATACTTGATTTCGGATTTCTCTATCAAAAAATCCCATCGCAATATCAGGAAGTTTTTCTTCTGATACTCCAAAATATTGTCTTTCTTTTTTATAAAATCCAATCGTATACAATGTAAAACTATAGTGATGATTTATTTTTGTACCATATTGTATTTTTGTTTTTTCTTCTTCTCTAGCTTGTATAAAAGCAATATCAGATAAGCGAACTAATACAATATAGGGCAAAGCACTCTCTAAAAATGCAAAATGATAGGTTACTATAAAACGTGCTGGTACACGATTTCCTTTTGGGTCTATCATTTCAAATTTCATAACATTTTTTGATGTTTGAAGTGCTTGTAATAATTCTAATGCTAACATCTCCTGTTCGGATTCTGTAAGTCCTAGTTCTTCTATATTTTGTTGTATTAACCATAAATAAGTTCTTGGACTTAATACAAACCATAAAATAAACAAATAAAAAACTATTACAGGCTGTCCTATTACAAGTCCTCTTATTGTACCTTCCCAAAATGCTTCCATTCTTTTTTCATTAAAAGCCATTACTACACCAAAAAATATCCCTAATCCTATCAATACGATTGGTATAATTTTAAAACATACATTACAAATTTTTTTCTTTCGATAGCTCCCTATCCACTTTTTTTCTTCTTTTATCCATCTCTTGTAAATATGCATTGTACAAAATTTCCTCTATATTTTCTTAAAACTTTCCCTTTTCTATTGTCGAAAAACTAATTTGTATATAAAATATATTTTCTTCTATTCGGGCTTGTATTGTTCCATTCATTTTATTTACTAATTCTTTTGCAATTGCTAAACCTAACCCTGTAGAATTTTTACTTCTTGCTACATCTGCTTTATAAAACCGTTCAAAAACTTGTTCTACTTTTATTTCTTCTTTATTTTCTATCCAATTTCCAAAACTAATATATACTTTTTCTTTTTCTGAATAGAGCAGCATCTTTATTTCTTTTCCACCATGTTCTAGTGCATTTTTTATAATATTTTGAAACACTCTTTGTAAGGCTTGTGTATTTCCATTGATATAAATAGGTTCTTCTGCAACCTGTATCATTGGTTCAATCTCTTTTTGCTTCCATTCCTCATAATAGGAAAATACTACTTTTTTTAATATTCGATTGATACAACAAGGAGATAATTCCAAAATATAAGCTTCATTCTTTACTTTCGTAAATGTAAATAATTCTTCCAACATTTCTTTTAAACTACTAATTCGTTCTTGAATAATTGTGATATATCGTTTTTGTTCTTCCTTATTTGTACTATATTCTAGTAATTGAACATATCCATCTAAAGAAGTAAGAGGCGTTCTAATATCATGTGAAAGATTTGTATAAGTATTTGCAATTAACTTTTCCTTTTCTGCATATTGATTTTTTTCCATTCTTCTTTTAGAAAGCATTTCGTTTAATAAGTCCACAAGTTCTTCTATACTACCAAAATTTATTTGTTTTGAAATTAGCATATTACTTTCCTTTTTCATTAAAAACGACAACTGGCGACAGATGTCTTTCACCTGTCGCTCATAGTTCCATAATAATATTGTTTGTACCATAACAATACATAATAAAATTCCAATGCCTATATAAATCACGAAATATCCCTCTTTTGAAATATCATACTTGTTAGAATAATAGAACCTATAATAAAAATAAGAGAAATTCCTATACTTTCCATACTATCTTTCTTTGTTAGTTCCATTGGCAACATTGTAATTTTTCCTGTTATTGTATAATCTAATAAATGAAAATTCGAAATACCTAATTTTTCTATTAATTTGTCAATTCCACTATACAAAATGATAACTACATTCATACTTAAACAAATCACAATTACCATACTAATTACATTATTTTTTAAAATAATCGCAACTGCCATAGCAATCAGTACAAATGCATAATGTAGTATAATTTGTGTTATCATATAAGAAAAGAATTCAGAAAAATTACCCAATTCTATTTCTCCCCATACAAGAAAATTGCTAAACATTTGTACTATCACTGTTCCCAACAATGTTACTACTACAAATACTAACAAACTAATTGCCTTAGAAATCACTAAACTTCCTCTATTTTTTACTTGTCCTGCAATATTTTTCACATAACCACTATGGATATCCTCCGTAGAAAACATAACAGTAAATATTACACAAAATAAAGCAATAAACTTTGCACTAATATTTGCATACATTACATCATATACAGTTACTACTTCTCCTGCTTTTGTTGGAAGTATTACACTTATACCAATATTTATATTCTCTATTTCGCTCTTTTCTATCACAGTTTCTTGTCCTGTCTGCTCTATTACCTCTTCTAATAATAACAAAGAAGTAGTATACACTAACATAACTATCATAATAATCCAAAAAGTATAAAGTCTTTTTGTATGAAACATTCGATAAAAATCCATTTTTAACATATTAAGCATGAGTAGTACCTCCTGTCAAGTTCAAAAAATAATGTTCTAATTCTTCACTTGTAATCGAAATGCTATTTAGCATTACATCTGCTTTTATCAATTCTTTATTGACCATTGCACTCTCATTCAAACGCTCATAAATATAAATATGGTTTTTGTCTATCACTTGATAATTTGTAAAATTCATTCTATCTAATATAGGAAGTGCCTGTTCTGGATTCGGAAGTATAATCTCTATACGTTCACTACAACGTTTCATTAACTCCTCACGAGTTAATTCTTGCAACAACATTCCCTCATGAATAATTCCATAATCCGTTGCTATTTTAGACAATTCTTCTAAAATATGACTAGAAATTAAAATCGTCATATTTCTTTCTGTATTTAATTTTTGTATAATATCTCTTATTTCTGCAATTCCTTGTGGGTCAAGTCCATTGATTGGTTCATCTAATACTAATAAATCTGGCTCACCAATTAAAGCTAGTCCAATGCCAAGCCTTTGTTTCATTCCCAAAGAAAAATGCTTCACTTTTTTTGCACCAACATCACTAAGACCTATCATATGTAAAATTTCTTTCACATACTCTTTTTTCTGAATACCAGCAAGCTTACACTTTATCATTAAATTGTCATAAGCTGTCATTCCTCCGTATAGACCTGGTGTTTCAATCAGACAGCCAATTCTAGAACGAACATTAGCTAATTCTTTTCCAGAATAACCAAACATAAAAATTTCACCACTTGTTGGTGTTGCTAGTCCACTAATCATCTTTAGACAAGTTGTCTTTCCAGCACCATTTCTTCCAATAAATCCATAAATAGCACCTTTTTTAATATGCATATCTACTTGATTTACAGCCTTATAATGAGCATATTGCTTTGTTAAACCTTTCGTACTTAATAAATACTCTTGCATTTTTTCTCTCCTTTCCATTTGCTCTTAATTTTATCAAACTACATTAAAAAAATCGCAAATAAAAAGTAAAAAAAGAGTAAAGTTTATGGACACAACCGATATCCAATGCCCCATACTGTTTCAATATATTCTTTTTTGGTTATCTTTTTTATTTTTTTTCGAATATTACTAATATGTACATCTAATGTCTTTGTTTCACCTATATATGGCTCATTCCATGCATACTCAAAAATTTCATCTTTGCTAAATACTTGTTTTGGATGTTTTAATAACAATTCTAAAATAGCAAATTCTTGTTTTGTAATTTTAGGAATTTCCTGTCCCTCTACTGTAATTAAAAACTTATCTTTTTGTAATTGTATTTCTTTATAACTCAATATATTTGTTTCATATTCCTTTGTGGTATGTCTTAACTGCACTTGAACTCTTGCTATCACTTCCCTAATTTCAAAAGGCTTTGTAATATAATCATCTGCTCCTTTTGTCAATAAGTCAACTTTTTCATCTAATGTATCTTTCGCAGTAAGCACAATCACTGGTAAGTCTCCTTTTTGTCGAATATCAAAAAGAACTTCTTCCCCAGAAATTCCGGGGAGCATTAAATCTAATAACACTAAATCATAAGAAGTTTCTAATGTCTTTAATAAAAGCCTTGCCTCTGTACCAGAAAAAGCCTGTTCACATACAAATCCCTCTTTTTGTAATACTTCTTTTAGCATTTGACTGATAGTAACATCATCTTCCACAATTAAAATTTTATTCAAATAGAAATCACCACCTATTTCTTTTTTATAATCTATTTTATACAAATCCAATATTCACCATTTACATATCCTCATAGAAAACTTATTTTGTACTATTAATATAATGATTCATATTGAAAAAGATTTGATATTCTAACATTTTGGAAGAAAGGGTAACTTCGATTGGCTCTTGTGTGTTTACCCAATCTATTACTTCTTGCAATTTCTTTACTTGTTCTGTATGTATTCTACAAGGTCTATAATAAGCTACTGTTACATGTGGAGTTAAAGAATAATTTAAGTAAACTAATTCTTGAAATAGTCGATGATATTCCATAATTCTTTGACAACTTTCTTCATCTACTGGCTCAAATCCTAATACCATACTTGTACTTACCATGCTAAATAATACAGAAGATTTCAGACGCATTTCTTCGTTTCTATCTCCAATTTGACGAACCAATTCTTTTGCTCTACCTTCTATTTCACCCATTTTCCATCTTAAATCTTCGGATTCTTCCCCATTTAATAAATCATGTAATGTAATATGAAACGTATTTGCTACTAAAGGTTCTGCAAAAACATCAGGACACGCTTCATATAACTTATTTTGTATCGTATGAATTTTTGCCTTTACTTCTTCTGGTAAAAGAAAAACCGTTGTATTTCCTATAAAAGTTTTCATATTGCCAAACCCGTCTACTTTTTTCCATAAATTAACATTCGTATCCATGCCACCATGAACTGGAAGACTTGTTCTATTGTATGTTCCTACTCTTGCTTGAAGTTCTTGTAATGTTTCTAATTTTTTCTCATTCCACATAAAATTCCCTCCTTGTTATATACAATTCCATTCCACCTCTCTAGCTTCCCATCGTTCTGGTAGTTCTAATTGTTTTAACATTTCTATAATGACTGTTTCTGGAACTTCTTGTTTTCTTTCTTTATTTCTTTTTAATTCTTCTTCCCAACCCGTTTCTAAAAATACAATTTTTGTTGATGCTCCATACTTCTCAAATAATTCTAATAAAGAAGTTCTGTTTTTAGAAGTGATATTTGTAGCATTCCATATAAAAGGTTGTTTCTTTCGAAGATATTGCTTTGCTCGTTCTTTTGCTTCTTGAATAACAGCTCCTTGTTTTTCTTTTGGAGATATATTTAATTCTTTTCGAATATCATCTAAACAAACTACAGGTAAATTTCTATACTGTTCCCTAATCCAAGTATCTTTTCCTGTTCCGGGTAAACCAGACATCAATATGACTTCACCCCAAGTATTATCATACAACTGTTGTTCTTTCCACACATTACTTCCTACAAAATAAGCTCGTTTTGTTACATTAGAAGCAAATATCCCTACTTTATCAAACACCTCTAATTCTTTTGCTAATTCAAAACAAAGTCTTACCGTTTCTAACGATTCTTCCTTTGTATCACTTATCCGTCCTTTCATATCTGCTTCTACTAAAATCTGCAATAACTCTAATGAAAAATCTGGAATTAATTCTCCTTGTGCTGCTATTTTTAATAATCTTTTTTCTGGATTGGATTGTTCTAACAAATGAGATGGCACAGAATGATAACGAATTAAAGTACAAATACATTCTCGTATGTTTTGTAATTGTTTTGTACCACAAACTCCATACTCTTTCCACAATAATTCTCTTGCCATTTTTGCTCCAACTGCTGTATGACTTGGAGAAGTCCAGTGGTCATCCTCCCATTTCGTACAAGGTATTTTCCCAATATCATGTAACAGTGTTGCTAAAAATACAATTTGCTTTTTTGTTTTTTCCAATGCATAATAACGACTATCTTGAAGTAAACTCTCACAAACCATCTTTGTATGTGTAAAAACATCTCCCTCTCCATGCCAAACAGGGTTCTGCATTGTTTTTTTCATTTTCTCAAAATAAGAGGAAAAAAAACAACTCTCTAATATATTCCAATCGATGCAGTCTTCTTTTTTCATTGGAATCAAATTTAACAACTCTTTCCAATTCTTTTTCACAATAACTTTCCTCTCTTTTTAATTATAGTACAAAAATAAATCTTCTATTGTCCCACTTAATTGATTTGGAATAATAGGACGGTCTAACCAATGCCCTGTAGCCTCTTGTATTGCTTGCAAAAAAGAAGGACGAACAAATTTCATACGCTCCTTTACCTCACCATCTTCTTCTAATTTAATGTACAAACCTTCCATTATAATAGAATTATCTGTTTCTCTACACGCTCTTTCCGAGTCAAGACCATTTTGCAAACAATATTCTCGCAACCTATCATGATGTCCTTCTTTAATATAATTCGAAGGACCTATTAAATCTAATAATTCTTTTTTTGTTTGAAATTTCCCTGTTTTTAATACAGGTACAGAAACAATCGGCATTTGCTTTACTAATTGATGCCTTGATGGAGTATCTAAAAATTTCCCTGTTTCTCTATCATAAATATCAAACTCCATAAAATAATGTGGCAAAGCATCATAAAATACAGTATGTTTTGCATACATCCATTCTCCATACATAATATAACGACTACCAAGCACTTCATAAAACTCCTCTTGATGGACATTTGCCCACTGTTTCATTAAATTATAATGACGCTCTCGATAGCCTCCTGTTAAATAATGCCCTCTGCTCTGCAATAATAATTCTCCTGCTTCATTAAAAGAAATCGCAGAATTTGCACCATCTATTTTTTCCTCTACCACAATATATCTTCCTTGAATTGCAGAAAAAGGAATTTGTGATAAATCTTCATCCCCTGGTTGTAACTTAGAGCCTTCAATATGATGTGTTCTTGGATATTTTTTTAACTCAAATTCCATGATTACTGTTTCTCCTCTCCTACCTATTCATATACTATCTCAAATATAAGTATTTTTTCTCTCTCATTGTTCCCTTCAAATAAATCTACACAATTAATTTCATCTAAAAATGTCAATTCTTCTATTGTCATTAAATATGTGACATACTCTTTGGATGGATAATAGAAAAATAACAATAGTTCCCTTAATTGTTCATAATAGGACTCTTTTATTCGTGCTATTACTTTTTGTAAAATCTCCACCGAAAATGGATTAAAAAAATAAAATCGGTCTACTTCGACAGGAACTTTATAGTTTTCTGCATTTTCTAATAAAAATGTTGTTCTATTTCCACATATAGCAGAAGTTTTATTTTCCACTGCACTATGGTAAATTCTATCATCATACTCAATCCCAATAGTTTTACATCTCGTTTGATACGAAAGAAAAAAATCTACTCTCCCTTTTCCACAACCGCAATCAAGCAATACATTCTTTTTCGTAATATATCCTAAATTAGCTAATCTTTCTAAAACAGAATAGGGAGTTGGTTCATAAGGATATCGAAATTGGTCTGCCCTTGAATCATCTCTACCTGTCGTTTTTATATTTAACAATTTATCCCATTTTGTTTCGTCCATAATTAAAACCTTTTTATCCTATAGATATTGATTTTTTATTTAATAAAAATCCAAGATATGCTCCAATAATTCCACCCAAAATATGTGCCATATTTGAAACATTATCTTGTAAAAAAATTCCTTCATAAACTTGTTGTCCTAAGAAAAATATTGCTACTAAAATAACAGTAAGTGGAAGTTCTCCTTCTTTAAAACTTGTAAAAGAAGAAAGTAAAATAAATGCAAAACAAACTCCACTTGCACCACATAATGCAATATTCCAAAAAAACAAATAATTGATTACTCCTGTTACTAAGGCTGTTATTGCAATTACTTGTATCATACGTTTTGAACCATATTTTTCTTCTAACATTGGTCCAAGTAATAAAATATACGACATATTTGCAATTAAATGCTCCCAATTAACATGTCCTACTACATGAGTAAAAAATCTTATATAGGTAAATGGTGATTTCAAAGAAGAATGATATGTTATAAATGCTAATTGATTACTTACTCCACCTGTAAGATAATTCAATACCATTGCTAAAAAACATAAAATGACAAAACTTAATATGACAGGAGAATTAAAAGTTATTTTAATTTTTCGTTTCACTAATATTCCTTCTTTCTACCTATTTGTAAAAAGATTATACTACTTTTTTATGCTTTTTGAAAAGGCTTTTCTATATAAATAAAAAAGACCTTTATATCAAAGGTCTTTTTTGTTTTTTATTATCCCATAATTAAGAACCAAATTACTGCAAGAATTGTACTTGTTAAACCAATACAAGCTTCATAAGGAATGAGTTTCATTCTATCATTAATACTCATATTTACAGAACCACCTGTTGCATGGAAGAAAGAACCATGTGGTAAGGAGTCAAGTACAGTAGCACCTGCGTGAACCATAGCACCAGCAGAAAGTGCTGCTACATTTGCTTCTATTAAAATAGAACCGAATGTCTGAGATGCAACCGTTGTACCTGCTGTTGTAGAAGCTGTTGCTGCTGCCATTAAAATACCAGAGATTGGTGCAAGTACGAATGCTGGCATATTCATTGCTTCAATAACAGTAATTACATCAGCCTGTAATGCAGATGCCTTAATAATACCTGCGATTGTACCAGTACCAATTAACAATACGGATACACCAATTACTTTACTAAGACCAAATTCTGTAATAGCAACTGTTTTCTTTGCATTACCTGTTGCTAAAATACTAATTAAACCACCTACTGGAAGTGCAATCAATGGGTCAATGCTAATTCCTGCAATTGGACGAAGTGCCAATAAAACAATAACTACTACTGGACCTGCAATTGCTGTAATAAAACTTGATAACTTCTTATCTGTCTTATTTTCTTCTACTGCTTCAATGGCATCTTTACCTTTCTTAGAAAGCATTGTTGCAAGTACAATTGTTACAATTAACGCACCAATTGCTGGTACAATATTTTCCATCATAAGTGCTGTTAAATCTACACCAAATGCTTCAGATGCTGCAATTGTATTAGGGTTTGGAGAAAGAATATTACCAGCCTTTCCACCACCAATCATAGCAAGAAGAATACTGCTCTTTGTAAGACCTGCTTTTCTACCAATTGCAATAGGAGCTACGGTAATAACAGAAATATCAATAAATACACCTACTGTACAAATTAACATTGTTGCAAGACTAATTGCGATAATCGCTCTCTTTTGTCCAAGCTTTTCTACAATTGTTTCAGCTATTTTTTCAGCAGAACCAGTTTTAATCAATGCACCAGCTAAAATACCAGATGTCATAATACGAAGTACAGAAGACATCA
>CALASV010000344.1 GCA_937888895.1 uncultured Clostridia bacterium
GAAGTCGCATTGTTTTAAAATATTCAGTAGTAATAGTACCACCAAGAACACCATGATAAACAACTACAGACATTCCATCATTAGGACAAGCAAACCAAACATTTGGTTTGCCATAGTTATCTTTACGATAAAGAGCTTTTGTATAATCGAAAGGTAACATATTATTTGTTAATTTTAAAACTAAAACCAATAGGAAGAGAAAGAACTTTAACAGCTTTCTTTTTCTTTTCTTTAGGCTTATTAAGTTCCTCTAATAAATCAGGATTATCAGAAATAATTTCATCACCTGTTTTAAGATTAGAATAAATATATTTAGGATTACCTGTAAATAAATCTGTACTTACAGACCTAAGATATTCATCTTTTACTTTAGGTTTCTTAGTGCTCTTTCTATTTGTTTTATGTATTTTGGTTTCCTCAATTTTTGCAGAATATTCTTTACAAATTTGAACATTAGCTTCGTGAATATTAATAAGATTATGAAACAAAAAATTATAATATAAACAATCGTTAAGTTTGTCAAGAAATCTAATAGCGTTATTGAGCAATAATTGATATTCATAAGTATCAACAGAAATAAGTTGCTGACCATATTTATTATATCTATCACAATTTAGTTCTTTAAATATTTCATTGATATAATTATCACCATATTTATCTAATTCATAACAATATCTATTCCATTCAAGATATGTATAATTAAATAACATATGATTATAAATTATATCTTCATTTGTAATCATAATAAATCCATTTTAGAAAATTGAGCTATAATTCTATCTTCTCCATAATCTTTAAAGACTAATTTATCATTATTATCTATAGGCTTATCTTTATATATTTCTTTCCAATTAGCAATTTGTTTCTCGTAAAATTCTTTAGCTTCATCATAATCTGGTGTTATACAAATGAATGTATCATTTAGCATAACAACAAAATCATCTTCGTCAAGCATCCTATACATATTATAATGTTTTAAAGAATCCAGGACAAAGAGTATTATATTTACCACGAGAAAACCTATAAATAATGATATTTTTAGGTCTGCCAATTATGTTATGACAATATCTGACCCATTGAATAATATTTCCACAAGTATATCCAACAAATCTATTTAATTTCTTATCTTTAAAAACAATTCCAGAATTAATATCATAATTAGAATAAATAAAATGTGCAGAATCAAGCGGGTCCCAAAGACGAGTTTCAAATCTTTTTATAAGATTTTTATCATTATTATCATTGAAATTAATTTTACCATAGAGTAAAACATCAAAAGATGGTATAACAGTGTTTAAAGTCTTAAAAGAAGCTGAACCATTTTTAAGTTTTTCTTTTTCCATTTCAGCAACTTGACTGTCTGTTAATTGTTGCATAACAATAACACTATTATCAAAACGGCCTACGATTACTCTCTTTTTCGTACCACGAAGCATGAGTGTTTCCATAATCTTTAATATAATTAATTGCTTGATTAATGATATTTATTGTATCTTTATTATCGTGTATTACCCTATATTCCGCAAAATCTTTACAATAAGTTTCTTTAGGAATAAATAAAGGAATAATATTGTAAGCTTTTCTTAAATATGCAGCTTCAACCATTCCTGTTCTATCATTATCCATTAAAGATATTATTTTACCATTTTCAGAAAGTTTCTTACTAAGCCAATCATATTCAAAAGGTCTTAGTTTATATGTTTCGTGAGGTATGTTAATAACACCAATAGAAACATCTGGTAATCCCCCGTAAGGGAAGATTGATGCAAGTGTGCATCCAATAGACATTCTATCTTTAGTGGATTTAGTTATTATAATATAATCATAATTATTGCCTGTAAGGTTATATATACCTTCAAGATGATTTGCATTAGTAATAAATCTAACAGCACCATGAGGTCTTTTTGGAAAATATAATTTAATACTATTTATACCTTGTTTATCTTTTCCAAGAAAATAAGCATAACAAGGGTCTTTTTCATTATAAAAGTACTTAGGTTCAGGATTACTATTCCTATTTATATTAAATATCCAAAGCTTTCTTTACAGCTTCTTCCATAGAGAGTTCTGTGACCGGGATACCCGTCCAGCCGGTCAGCACTGCCTGAACTGCGTCCTCATCGTCGCAAGCTGCGGGAAGCGTGAGGGTGATTCGGGGTTCTGCTTCATTGACTCTGGTATTGGCATGGTTGCCAAGGACATCGTTAATGATGCACTCTGTCATAGTGACCGCAGAAGAGACAGAAGCACAGATAATGTCACTTCCCTGCTCTGCATAGCCGCTATGCCCCGATACGGAGAACCCGTGGATTCTGCCGTTCTGATTGAAAATATCTACCTTAATCATTACACAGAGATCTTCTCAATCTGCACCTTGGTATAAGGCTGTCTGTGGCCGCGGATGGACTTGGAGTCCTTCTTGGGGCGATACTTGAAAACGGTGATCTTCTTGGACTTGCCGTTCTTCAGTACCTTCGCTTCGA
>CALASV010000345.1 GCA_937888895.1 uncultured Clostridia bacterium
ATATCCTCTTCCTGAAAATCTTTTTACAATGCTCCATATGAGTCCATTGTTTTCTTCTATTAATTTTGCCATTTCATCTTGATTACCATTCTGCGCATTTAATATTTTTTCTGTTGTATTTTCATACACTTTTATGCCTCCTTTTAATTACAACTGCTTGCAAATTGGAGTTCATTTTCTATTTCATTATTGTTTTTTATCTTCTTTTTCATTGTTACTTTTGTTCCCATTCCTACAATTGATTCTATTTCTACTTCATCCATAAAGCTTTCCATTATTGTGAATCCCATTCCTGATCTTTCTAAATTGGGCTTTGTTGTATATAATGGTTGTTTTGCTAATTGTATGTTTTCTATTCCTTGTCCATTGTCTGAAATTTCTATTATTAGCTCTTGATCAATTATTTGACATCTCATTTTTACAATTCCTTTTCTTTCTGCATACCCGTGTATTATTGCATTTGTTACAGCTTCCGAAATTGCCGTTTTAATATCTGACAATTGTTCCATTGTAGGATTTAATGGCATTATAAAAGCGGCAGCTACCATTCTTGCAAACGCTTCATTATCTGATATTGCTAAAAAACTAACTTCACATAAATTCTGCATCTGTCTTTCCCTCCCAATACTTCACTAATTTATATAAACCTGACATTTGAAAAATTCGGTCTACTGTTTTTCCAACACCCCAGACATATATTTCTCCCCCTAAATACTGCATTTGCTTATAACGACCCATAACAACTCCTATTCCAGAACTATCCATAAACTCTACACCACTAAAATCAAATAAAATTCGATTGATTGCATATTTTTCTAAATAAGAATCTGTTAATTCCCGAATATACACTGCGTTATGATGGTCTAAATCTTCTGCTAAATGAATCACCATCATTCTACCATTTAACTCTACTCTGCTTTTTGCTTCCTTTTCTGCTTCTAATCTCACAATACATTCCATCCTTTCTTTTATATCAACTTGACATATAGAAAAGAGTCTAAAGAATTTCTTCTTTAGACTCTCGTCTTTTATCGCATGTATTGTTTTAATATTACTCTCCAATGTATCCAAGATAAGTTTTTGCTTCTTGACTTCTTGTAGAATCTTGATGTTGTTCTATCAAAATTTTATACAATTCTTTTGCTTGTTCTAAATTACCTGTATTATGGTAAACTCTAGCTAAATGATATATAACTTCTGGATTATCCTTGGCATATTCATAAGCAGATTCAAATAATGGTAATGCACTTTGATACTTTTTACTTGAATAGAAAGACATTCCCTGTGTCATATAAGACATCGCTGTTTTTTCTGACATATCTTGTAACATATCTTCATACAAAGTAAGTGCCTCTACATTTGTAATATCTTTCTTTTCAAAAGCTATTACCTTTTTTGTCAGAATTTCTAATTGTTCTTGTGTTGGTTCTTCTATCATTAAAAACTCTCGATAATCAAATAACAATTCTATCAAAGGTTCATAATCTGTTATATTATAACTTTCTTCTAAACGAATGGTTCTTTCTAAATCATCAATCTTACTTTCTAAAATACGAATATTACTTTCTAACGAAGAAATAGTAACATCTTTGGAACTTAATACTGCACTATAATCTCGTTCTTTTTGATTATATTCTTCTATAATTCCTTTTCTAATATTTGGTACTGCTAAATAATAAATTACAGCAATACCAATTAAAATACCTACAAAAAAAGTAATAAAAGCCATAAAATTAGGCTTGTCCTCTTTATAAGAACCAAGAGGAACAATTTTAGAAGCCAAAGAATCTTCCATTTCTTTTTTGTTTTCCGAAGCAGACAATGCTCCAGATTGTGTATGTAAACGGACTTCTTCTAAATAACGCAACGCCGTAACATTCGCTACATCAATTTTTTGTATTTTTGCAAGACATCTTCTTGCCTTCTCATAATCCGAACTTTTCAAATAAATCAATGTCAATAATAATAATGCTCGGATAAATTTTGGATTCATACTAATCGCACGTTTTAATTGCAAAATCGCTAAATCATTATCATTTCGTCTTGCATTTGCAAGAGCAATATTATACTTTTTCACTGCCTGATTCATAGAATCAAATGCTGATGTGTCTGACTGAAGTTTTGATAAAAAATATTCTGCTTCATTATTTTCTGGACATAGATTTACACTAATCACCCATTCACTTAAAGCAGCAACTACTTCTCCCATTTCAAGATAAACCAATCCAAGCAAATTTCTAGCATTGACATTTTCTTTGTTCATCTCTAGACTTTTTTTCAACATCTCAATTGCACCAGTTAAATTTCTCACTTTTGCACGCTCTAACCCTTTATTATAAAAAGAATTAGAAATTCTCTCTAACCTTGCATAGATGCTAATATCCTGCCCACAGACTTCACAGCGATTTCGCCGTTTTGTAATCTCACGACCACACTTTGGACAATTCATATTTCGTTACCCTCGTTCCTTTTATTTGCTTGATTTGAGAATGGTTTCTATAATATCGGAGATATCAGTTAAATCATTATGTAAAATTGCATCCTCTGCCTCGTCAATCTCTACACAAGGCTGGAACTTTGCAAGTTCTTCTTCGTAGTTCAGCATGGTTTCTCCTTTTTCCTATAATATACTACTATCTTAGCTATAATAAATTTAAAAAGCAAGTAAAAAAGCCTTTATTATTTCAATTTCAATCGCATAATCTCTAAAAATTCGCCATAAAATTATATCATAACAAAGGCTTTTTTACCTCAATGTATTCAATACCTTGGCAACCTTTTTATTTCGCAAGTGTAGCTAGGCGTTCCTCTACCTGTGCCATCATATTCTTATAATTTTCTAACTTAGCACGTTCTTCTGCAATCTTTGCTTCTGGTGCTTTTGCTACAAAATTAGCGTTAGAGAGCATTCCTTCTCCTCGTTTAATTTCTCCAACTAAACGTTTCTTTTCCTTATTTAATCGTTCAATTTCTTTTTCGATATCTACTAAATCAGAGAATGGAATATAAATAACTGCCTGTGGGAGTACTGCTGAAACGGCATCTTCTGCAATACCTGTTTTATCTTCTTGAATGAGTACTTCACTTGCACCACCGAGTGTTGCAAAGAAGCTTTTACTTCCTTCAAATATAGCACGAACGGTTTCTTCTGATGATACTACATAAACAGTAGCTTTTCTGCTTGGTGGAACATTCATCTGTGTACGAACATTACGAATTCCTTTTACTGCTTCTTTCATCATTTCTACTGCAGTTTCTTTTTCTTTAAATTCATATTCTGCACTATATACTGGCCAATCAGAAATCATAATAGATTCGTTTTGTTCTAATATTCCTTCTGCTTCTTTTAATGTACAGAAAATTTCTTCTGTTACAAATGGCATATACGGATGTAATAACTTAAGCGCATCGATAAGCACTGTCTTTAATGTATAAAGTGCTGCATTCTGGCTCTTAGCGTCATCACTGTTGTAAAGACGAGGTTTCACCATTTCGATGTACCAGTCACAGAACTCATCCCAGATAAAGTCATATACCTTCT
>CALASV010000346.1 GCA_937888895.1 uncultured Clostridia bacterium
TAGTAGCTATTCGGTTATGAGCAAGTAGCGAAGCGGATTGCGAATATCCGATTGACAAAATCTTTTTTGTATTTGGTGTAAGAAAAAGATGGAAAAAGGATATAACGAAAGAGTGGGTTCTGTTTAGAAAAGATAAAAAATAGTGTTTGATGAGGAAAAGTGGGACAAGTATGGAAAGTTATATTAAAATTTTAAACACACTAAATAAAAGCACGGATGATTATCTTTTTGTGTGGGAAATCGCGAACAATAGAGTTTGGATTTCAGGACAAATAGATGAACGGTTTGGTTTACAGAACAAAGGTGTTCCTTACTGTACAGTAGAGGAAATATTAGAGGTGATTTATCCAAACGACAGATGGATGCTACAAGAAGAGTTTAGGTTAGTGCAAATAGGGAAAAGTGATACTTGCAATGTAGAATGCCGTTGGGTTGATTTAAAAGACAATATGCTTTGGGTAACTTGTAATGGAAATGTACAGTTAGATGAAGAAGGTCGTCCTTTTATTATGCTGGGAAGAATTTCTGATACAGCATTTCGTCAAAAAGTAGATTCTTTGACGGGAAAATTTAATAAAGTGAAGATGTTTGAAGATTTAGATGAAATTTTTGCTACAAATGAACCAGGATTTTTAATGGTATTAGGTATTGATGATTTTAAAAATATCAATATTCATTTTGGTCGTAAGTATGGTGATAAAATACTGCGACAAGTAGCAGATGTTTTAGAAGAAGTTATGGGTAGTGTATTGCAAATTTATCGTTTAGATGGAGATTTATTTGCAATACATTTGTATGGAAGTAATAGTGATGCTGTAAAAATCATTTATGACAAAATTAGAGAAAAATTACCAGAGGATTGTACCGCTTCTGCTGGTGTTGTTTACTATTCTGATTTGCCAATTAAGGACAAAAATTTAATATATCAGTATGCAGAAAGTGCACTTGATAAGTCAAAGAGAAATGGTAAAGACCAAGTAACCTTCTTTTTTAAAGAAGATTTCCAAGAAAAACTTGCAGAAATTGAATTATTAGAAGAAATTAAATGGAGTATTCGAAATGATTATGAAGGATTTTATCTTTTCTATCAGCCACAAGTAAAATCAGAAGGGTATCATTTATATGGTGCAGAAGCATTACTTCGTTATAAATCGCCAACAAAGGGAGTAGTTTTTCCTGACAAGTTTATTCCATTATTAGAAGATACTGGACTGATTTGTCCAGTTGGTTTATGGGTTTTAGAAACAGCATTAGCAGATTGTAAACGATGGAGAGAGAAAAATCCAGATGTTCATGTAAGTGTGAATGTTTCTTATGTGCAGTTAGAAGAAGAAGATATCGTAGATGATGTCTTAGATATTTTAAAGGCAAGTGGATTACCAGGAGAAGCATTAACATTAGAAGTAACAGAAAGCAAACAGCTTCAAGATTTTGTTCATTATAATGAAGTATTTGAACGATGGAAAAAGACGGGTATTGAAATTTCTGTAGATGATTTTGGTACAGGATATTCTAGTTTAGCATATTTGAAAGAACTTAGAGTAGATGAAATTAAAATAGACCGTTGTTTTGTTACGGGAATCCAATTTGCCTCGTATAATTATCATTTAGTTAGTAATGTATTAGAACTTGCAAAAGATGCTAATATTCGAGTTTGTTGTGAAGGTGTAGAGAAAAAAGAAGAAATGAAAGTATTAGGAGAATTAAATACTTATTTAATGCAAGGATATTTATTCTCTAAGCCTTGTCCAAAAGAAGAATTTGAGAAACTTTATATTAATAATGGTGAGCCAGAATATTATGGGCGTTTGCAATTAGCAGAGTTTTGGAAAACTATGATATTAGGAAGAAAATCTATTCATACAGAGGAACAAACAGTCGTAGCTGAAAATATGCGTTTAACTAATTTCTGTCAAGCACTTCTTTCGGAAACCGTGGCTTATGCAGAGTTAGATGTAGAAAAAGGTCAAGTTTTAAGAACTGGTGGTATTTGGAATGAAGATATGACACTTCCAGAAAAAGTGGTTTCTATTTTAGAAGAAAAAGAATGGACAAATGAACAAGCTACAAATAGAATCACCGTAGAACATGAAGTAGATGGAGAATTGCGACAGATAGAGTTAATGGTACATATGTTTAAAGAACAATATTCCGGTCAGCGATATGCTTTGTTATATCAAGTAGGAATGTAAAATATTATATTAATGTATTGAAAGCGGTGTAGCTATCATAGTTACATCGCTTTTCTACATATCATATAAAAATGTCTTGATATTAGTGTAGAAAAGTATGTAGTGAATCTTGAATATTATTGATACTAGGAGGTTTTATGCCGTTTCATATTATAAGAAATGATATAACAAAGTTAGAAGTAGATGTTATTGTAAATGCTGCTAATAAAAAATTACAATCAGGTGGTGGTGTTTGTGGTGCGATTTTTTCGGCAGCAGGAGAAGAAAAATTACAAAAAGCTTGTGATAAAATTGGTTTTTGTGATATAGGTGAGGCTGTTATCACAAAAGGATATCAGCTTCCAGCAAAATTTATTATACATACGGTTGGTCCGATTTATGGAGAAAATTCGAGTGAGGAAGAACAACAATTATATTTGTGTTATAAAAATTCATTGTTACTTGCAAAAAGAAAACGGTTAACATCCATTGCATTTCCTGTTATTTCATCAGGAATCTATGGATATCCGAAAGTAGAAGCAATAAAAATAGCTAGTAAAGCAATTAAAGATTTTTTAAAAACGAATGATATGTTAGTATATCTTGTTGTATATGATAAAGAAACATTTCAGATTAGTGAGCAACTTTTCTTGTCTGTACAAAGTTTTATCAATGAAAAGATGGTAAAACAAGATGTTCGCTTGAGAATGGTTTCATATTTAGAGAAACCAGAGAACAATAAAATAGTATTGCGAGAAGATAGTGCTATTTTTGAAAGTAATCAAAAGGTTGTTTATCGTCCTGAAGAAACAATATCCCAATCAAAAGCACCACACTCTTTTCCAGTATCAATGGCACAAAGTATGCCAAAACAAGAAGAAAAGAGAGAAAAACGCTCTTTAGAAGATTTGATGCAAAGGAAAGTAGAAACTTTTTCAGAAATGTTATTTCGTTTGATTGATGAAAAAGGAATGACGGATGTGGAAGTTTATAAAAGAGCAAACATAGACCGAAAGTTATTTTCTAAAATAAGAAAAAAAGATTATATCCCAAGAAAGATAACAGTAATTGCACTTGCGATAGGATTAAAACTAAATTTAGATGAAACGAAAGACCTTCTTGGTCGAGCTGGATTTGCTTTATCCGATTGTAATAAGTTTGATATTATTATTGAATATTTTATTGAAAATGAAAATTATGATATTTTTGAGATTAATGAAACATTGTTTGCATTTGAACAACAATTATTAGGAGCATAATGTCGCTTTTATGGCGACCTAATTTCTCTTTTATTTGATAAAATAGAGTCATCAAATAAAAGAGAGGTTGTTGTTTATATGGAAAAGGTGAAAAATAATATAACAGAATTAGTATTTATATTGGATAGAAGTGGCTCCATGAATGGATTGGAACGAGATACGATAGGTGGGTTTAATTCATTGATTGAAAAGCAAAAGAAACAGAATGGGAAATGTTATGTTTCTACAGTTCTTTTTGATGATGTAAGTGAGGTATTATATGATAGAGTAGAGCTTACTGACATTAAACCGATGACAGAAGATGATTATACGGTAAGAGGTTGTACAGCGTTGTTAGATGCTATTGGTGGAGCAATTAAGCATATTGCAAATATTCATAAGTATGCACGAGTAGAAGATGTACCAGAACATACAATGTTTGTTATCACAACAGATGGAATGGAAAATGCAAGTCGAATGTACGATAGCAAAACGGTAAAGGAATTGATTGAGCGACAGAAAGAAAGTGCTGGATGGGAATTTTTGTTTTTAGGTGCAAATATTGATGCAATAGAAACAGCCAAAAAATTTGGTATAGCAGAAGATAGAGCAGTAACTTATTATGCTGATAGTGTTGGTACAAGAGCTAATTTTGATGCTGTATCAAAAACAGTATGTTGTATGAGGGCAAGTGTTCCTATTAAGGAAGATTGGAAAAGGGATATTGAAGAACATTTGAGAAGTAAAAAGAAAAATTGCTAGAATAGGTCAATCAGATATTCGTAATTCGTTTTGATACTTATTCATAATCAAATAGCTACAATAGTAGCTATTTGGTTAAATCATTAGTTGCTGGATTGTCAATTAGTTTTCCTTGTTCGGTGAAACGTGAGCCATGGCAAGGACAGTCAAAAGTATGTTCTTCGGCATTCCATTTTAATGCACAACCTAAGTGAGGACAGCGTTTCTTTGTTGGAGTAATTAAGTTGATAGTGGATTCTATTCCATTGATAAAGAGTTGTGGTTTTAACA
>CALASV010000347.1 GCA_937888895.1 uncultured Clostridia bacterium
TTATTTTTAGAGGAAGAAGACATACTATCATTATTAATTAAGTAACTTGTATTTTTACTAACACTACTTGCTACTTTTCCTCCTCGTTGTTCTATATACGCTTTCAATTCATTTCGATTTTTAAACTTTGTCACACTTCCTGTAATAACAAAAGTTTTTCCTTCTAATACAGCTTCTGCATTACTTTCTTGTTTTTCTAATGTAATTTCACTTAAAATATGGTCTAATTGCTTTTGATTTTCTTCATTTGCAAAATAATCCACATAAGCCTTTGCCATTACTGTTCCGATGCCATTGATATTCGTAAGTTGCTCCATTGTCGCATTTCGTATTTGTTCTACATCATAATCAAATGCTTTTGCAATCATCTTTGCTGTGGCAACACCAATGTTTGGAATCCCTATACTATACAACAATCGTTCTACCGTTGTTATTCTAGCCTTTTCTATGGAATTTGTCAAATTTTCATAAGACTTTTCACCAAAGCCTTCCATTTCCACAATTCTATCTTTATACTGAGCCAAATGAAATAAATCAGATAATTCTTTCAAGAAACCTTCGTTAATCCATTTTTCTATCGTAGCTTCGGATAAACCTTCCATATTCATTGCATCTCGGCTTACAAACAAAGTAAACGCTTTTACTTTTTTCGCCAAACAATCTGGATTGGTACAATATAATACTTTTACCTCCCCTTCTGTAGAAATTTTTGTTTCTTTACCACAAACAGGACATTCGGTTGGTGGTTTCATTGTTCCACTTTTCGTGTGATTTTTAGAAATTTGTGGAATTATCATATTTGCCTTATAGACATCTATTTCATCTCCTACACCTAACTCTAACCCTTCCATAATACTGACATTATGAATACTTGCACGAGAAACCGTTGTCCCTTCTAATTCTACTGGTTCAAAAATAGCCACTGGATTGATTAAACCTGTTCTTGATGCACTCCATTCTATTTCAAGCAAACGAGTTCTTGCTGTCTCATCACGCCATTTAAATGCAATCGAATCTCTTGGAAACTTTGCTGTACGCCCTAAACTTTTCGAATATTCTAAATCGTCAAAACTCATCACTAAGCCATCCGATGGAAAATCGTTTTCTACTACTTTAGCAGAAAAGTACTCAATGACTTCATCTACTGTTTCTTTTGTTATCTTTTTTTGTTCCACACAAGTAAATCCAAGTGATTGTAACCATTCCATTTGTTCGGTACGAGTAGTAAATTGTATATCTGAATCCGTGGAAATCAATGCAAATACATAAAATAATACATTTCGTTCTGCTGTTACTTTATTATTTAACTGTCTTACTGTACCACTACATAAATTTCTTGGATTTTTATATTTTGCAGAAACTTCTGCAATGTCTGCATTAATTCGCTCAAACTCAGAATAAGTAATGACTGCTTCTCCTCGTAGTGTTAATTCTCCTTTATAAGCAATTTTTACTGGAAGATTTTTATATACTTTCGCATTATTCGTAATAATTTCGCCAATTTCACCATTTCCTCTTGTAACTGCTTTGACTAATTCCCCATTTTGATACGTAAGCACATTCGTCAAACCATCCATTTTCCAAGAAATGACTCCTTCTTTTTCTCCTAAAAATTCTTTTAATGCTTCTACTTCTTTTGTTTTATCTAAAGAAAGCATTGGTGCAACATGGCGTTCTTTTGGAAGTTCACTTAACACTTCATATCCTGTTCGTATCGTAGGACTTTGTGCCATCACAAAGCCTGTTTCTTCTTCTAACATTCGTAATTCATCATACAACATGTCATATTCAAAATTACTCATAATTTCTCTATTTTCTTGTTCATACGCATAATTTGCTTGATTCAAAAGTTCTACAAGTTCTGTAATCCGTTTTCTTTTATTGTCCTGATTTTTTACTTGACTTTCCATGTACTACTCCTGTTCTACTTCTATTTCCATCATTTTTTCTCTGTGCTACCGACTTTTGTTTCTCATTATAATTCTTTTTCTCTTGATTTTGTGCCAAAGCTTCTTTCTGTTTCTGCTTTTGTACTGCTATTGGAAGTCCTGACGAATGCTTCAATAGTTCTTGTAACCTTGTCAATTCTCCTTCCGTTAAATTTCGATAAGTGCCAGGTTTTAAATGCCCCAACTGAATATGCATAATACGAACACGTTTTAATGTTACTACACGATAATCAAAGTATTCACACATTCTTCGAATTTGACGATTCAAGCCTTGTGTTAAAATGATTTTAAAACTATTTTTTCCTGTTTGTTCTATGACACAAGGTTTTGTTACCGTATCTAAAATTGGAACACCACTTGCCATACCTTTCAAAAATTCTAGTGTAACCGGCTTATTGACTGTTACTAAATATTCTTTCTCGTGATGATTTCCAGCTCTTAAAATCTTATTTACAATATCTCCATCATTTGTCAAAAGCAACAAACCTTCCGAATCTTTATCCAAACGTCCAATTGGATAAATTCGCTTCCCATAATTTAAAAAATCAATGACATTATCTGGCTCTCTTGTATCTGTTGTACAAACGATTCCTTGTGGCTTATAAAAAGCAATCAATACTTGTTCTTCTAACTTTTTCACTTCTTTTCCATTCAAAGTTACCTTTTGATTAGAAAAAACACGACTACCCATTTGGGCTACCACACCATCAATCAGTACTTTCCCCTGTGCAATCAAAGTATCTGCTTCTCGTCTAGAACAAACACCTGCATCTCCTAAAAATTTATTAATACGAACACCATTTATTTCCTGTTCTGGCACTTCAAACTTTTTTCTTTTTCCTGACATAAATTTCTCCATTTAAAAATATTATAATAAACCGAACTGTAACTATCATAATAAGATTTTTGAATTTTGTAAAGCAAGTTCTTGAAATTCTTTTTAACATAAGGTATAATAAAATAAGGTTGCTGTAACTCAGAGGATAGAGTGCTTGCCTCCGAAGCAAGTGGTCGCTGGTTCAATTCCAGTCAGCAACGCTCAAAATCCTCCAGCATCCTGCTTTGCATGGAGGATTTATTTGTTACTCAATGAACTTTTATTAAGGGAGAACTAAATGAAAATTAGAAAAACAAAATCACTATTATACATCTTTTCTTCTGTTATGGTGTTAGGACTTTCTTTATTATCATTTGATAATGCAAAACCAAGTAGCCTTACAGTAGAAAATACTACTCCAACACCAAAAGAAAATGCAAAAGACAAAAACTCATCAAAAAACCCAACAGCAACACCAACTGTCACACCTACGCCTACTCCTTCCATTGTAGACTTAAATGTTGCTATTGAAATAACTAAAGCAGAAGATGAAATGGGTGTTATCTTAACAGAACAAATAACTAATTATTTAAAAGAAAAATATTCTAGTCCCAAAACAAATGTAAAAGAAATTTCTAACATTACTTGTTACTACAAACAAGGACTTTCCTATGTGGATTATATCATTTATGTTTCTTATGATATTAAATATATCGGAAGTAATGTTATGATTCCAACATTAGAAGAATATTGTGTTACAATGAATGGTGATAATTTTATGATTCGTTCGGAGGCATTAAACGAAGAAGTAAAAGAAGCATTACTCCGTGCTCGTAAAGATTGTACTTCTGTTCGTAATCTTTATATTAGGGAAACGATTCGACGTTTTATGAATGCAAAATTAGCCTGTGATGAAGCATTATTATCAGAACTTGTGACTGATAGTTCTTATCTTAACATCAATGATATTTCTACAAAAACACAATATATTGAACGATATGAAAATCTTCAATTCCTCATCCGAGAATTACCAGAAGAAATAACCGAAGTAGATTTTATTGCTTATGTTGCAAATGATGTAAAAATCGTCAATATTACTACACTCGCTCCTGGTATGGATGAATATATGATTACTTTAAATGAAGAAAATTATCCAAAAATCTTCTATGGAAAAACTTCAGCTATTACGGATGAACATCGTATCTCTTCTAAAACACAAGAAGATTTTCAAACATTATATAATAATGTTATCGACCGTTTAGCCGATGCGATGTTAAGCGACCCTGATTTATTAGAATTTATTGAACGAATTAATAGTGCAACAAATTCTTCTACAGAACAACAATAATTAATAAACCAAAACGTTACTATATTATAAACCATTAAAAATAATATAGTAACGTTTTTTCTTATCCAACTCTTCTTAATTGTCCTGCTATTTTATCATAATAATATACACTATCGGAAAGTATTTCTGTTTCCTGTACTTGTGTGGCATTAATATCTTGTACCATTTCTACAAATTTATCTACTGCAATCATTTTATTATCTGGAACTAAAATAACTTCATGAATACTACTTGGCAAAACATAAAAACTACTGTTCAACTTTTCTGCAAATTGTTTTAATTCTTCTTCAAAAAACATAGCAATTGCACCAAACATATTAGATTCATTAGAAAACAAATACATAAAATTGATTTCTGTATTACACGCTAATCCTTCGATGCCTAATTTTTTCCCTACTTTTTCTATTAAATCACCCATTTGATATACTTTTACAGGACGTAAATTTCTTGTATTTTCCATAGCTGTTTGATGTAATTGTTCTATTGTTACACCAAGTAACTGAAGATGTTCTTTTGTTAAAACTACAGTTCCTTGTACTTCCTTAGAAATATCCACAGAGTAAAAATATACGACTGCTAAATCCATAAATTCCATATATGGAATTTTTTTCAATAATTCTATATTTTTATCTCGATTAATTAAACGTAAAAAAATACTTTCTTTCATGACTTCCCATTCAAAACAAATCGTTTGTGCTAAATGTTGATTATTTTGCAATTCTTCCTCAAATACATGACAAATTTCTGTGACAATCTCATATAAACTTTTTATTCCTTGCTTCCATTCTTCAAATTGCTGGTTTAAATAAAAATTAGGTGCTACTTGCTCTCCTACTTTTCTTAACATTAATCCTTCCATTTGAACTCCATTATTTTTTGTAGAAACACTATGTTCTACAATTACTTCTTCTTTGTAAACATCTCTAATACAATTCGCAACCATATCTAGAAATGTGATATAATTTTTATTCAATGCATATACCTCTCTTTTGGAAAAATAATTTATCAAAACTCCTGCCATTGAGTTGATGAATGATAAAGATAATCGAATCATAGATAAAAAGAATCTGTTATGATTATAGCAAAAAAAGGAATCTATCGCAATGATAAATTCCTTTCTAAGCATTACAAAATTCTTATATTATTTTTGTACACTTTGTACAACATTGTTATTTCTGGGATAAGTATTCATCAATACCTTTTGCAGCAGCACGACCAGCACCCATAGCAAGAATTACAGTTGCAGCACCTGTTACAGCATCTCCACCTGCAAATACACCTTCTCTGGAAGTCTGACCATTTTCTTCTTCTGCTACAATACATTTTCTCTTATTGCATTCCAAACCTTCTGTTGTAGAAGTAATCAATGGATTTGGACTTGTACCAAGAGACATAATAACAGTATCTACTTCTAATTCAAATTCAGAACCTTCTTTTACAACAGGTCTTCTTCTACCAGAAGCATCTGGCTCACCAAGTTCCATTTCTACACAAGTCATACCTTTTACCCAACCATTTTCATTTACTAAAATTTCGGTTGGATTTGTCAATAACTTAAAGATAATTCCTTCTTCTTTTGCATGATGTACTTCTTCTACTCTCGCTGGAAGTTCTTCTTCACTTCTACGATATACGATATAAGTTTCTGCACCAAGACGAAGTGCTGTTCTAGCTGCATCCATTGCTACATTTCCCCCACCAACAACAGCTACTT
>CALASV010000348.1 GCA_937888895.1 uncultured Clostridia bacterium
TAGATGAGTTTAAGCTTGAGTTGGAAGCGAAAGAACAACAAGAAATCAACGAGTTGGTAAGTTTCCGTTTTGGAGTTGCAAAAGAAAGGGAAAATTGATATGGCGAAGAAAGATAAAATTTCGAATCTTGGTCAAGAGGAAAGCCGTGGAGGCAAAGTACTAACTGTTTTGATTATTGTCTTGATAGTACTTATATGGCTTGCCATCCTTGCGCTTTTAGTGAAATTTGATGTGGGTGGTCTTGGTAGTAAGGTGCTTCGTCCGGTTTTAAAGGATATTCCTATTGTAAATCGGATTCTTCCAGATATTTCTGAAGAACAGGAGGCGTATGAAAACGCGTATCCATATAAAACACTTTCAGAAGCGATGGAATATATAAAAAAGTTGGAATTAGAAGCCGATAAATTAAGAGAGGAGAACGATGACTATGCATCTAGACAAGCTCAAATGCAGAAAGAAATAGATTCTTTAAAGCATTATGAAGAAGAACAAGAAGCATTTGCAGCATTGAAAGAGGAATTTGATAAAGAAGTCGTTTATAATGACAAAGCACCATCTACCGAAGAGTATATAAAATGGTATGAATCAATGTATCCAAATACGGCAACAGAAATTTATGAAGCTTTGGTGGAAAAGCAATCAGTGGAAGAAAGTATTCAAAGAGAAGCTGATTTGCTTGCGAATATGAAGCCAAAAAATGCTGCTGCAATTATTTCTGAAATGTCAAGTGATTTGGATTTGATTTGTCGTTTATTGTCTTGCATGGAAGATGATACGGTAACAGACATTTTAACAAATGTAGAATCTTTATTTGCTGCTAGAATTGTCAATCGTATGGTCGAGTTAGGTATAGAAGTCCTCGAATAAATATTTAAGAAAGGAGTAAACAAATGCAAGTACAAAATAATATTGCTAATTTGTTTCAAATGGCAAGAAGTACTTCGGTAAAACAAACAACAGGCAGTAATTTTGATGATTTATTACAAACATCTAAAATTAATCATCAGACAGAAAGTAATAATCAAGAACAAAAAAATACTTCGGTAGAATCAAAAGATTCTGTTACAAAAAATGAAAAGATAGAGTCAAAAGATTCTGCTGTAGAAACAAAACAAGAACGTCCTCAAATGCAAGATACAAAAAAGACAGAGGAAGCTGTAGATATGGAGGCTTCTGATGAGGAGTTAGCAGAACGAATTGCAAGTCTTTTCGGACAGGTGACAGAAACGATTCAGGATATGTTAGGAATATCAGAAGAAGAATTGCAATCTTTTATGGAACAGATGGGGATTACAGAGGTAGATTTATTAAATCCAAGTACTCTTCAAAATTTAATGTTAGTAGTCAAAGAGCAAGAACCTGTAAATTTACTGACAGATGCACAGTTACTTTCTGATATGCAAGATTTAGTAAAGCAAGTAGAAGATGTATTAGTAGATTTTGGTATTACAAAAGAAGAAATTACTACTTTTATGGAACAGCCAGAATTTAAAGCACTTGTAGTAGAAGCAAAGGAAATGCTAGAAATACCAGAAGAAGTGGCAGAACAGCCAGATATGGATGTAGAAATGCCATCAGAAGAAGTGGATAGTGAGGAAACAATAGAAGTAAAAGAAACGACGATTGAGTTTCAATCCGTAGTAGAAAATGAAATAAAAGCTTCTGACAATCAGCAAGATAGCAAAGATGCTTCTGCACAACAAAATGCATTTGCAGACCAGTTTTTACAAAATTTACAGCAAGTAGTAGAAGAAGTAAGTGAAGTTTCTGGAAAAACAGAGATAACAACACAGATTCGTGAAATTGCAGACCAAATTTTAGAAAAAATAAAAATAACAGTAACACCAGAAATCACAAGTTTTGATATGGTATTAACTCCAGAAGAACTTGGTAGAGTTAATTTAACAATTACAGAACAAGATGGTATAATGAAAGCTAGTTTTGTAACAGAAAATGAGTTAGCAAAAGAAGCTATCGAAAGTAATTTAGTTCAATTCAAAGAAATGTTGACAGAACAGGGGTTAAAGGTAGACTCTATTGAAGTTACTGTAGGTAATTTTGAGTTTAATAAAAATGGTCAGGCAGAAACTGGTCAAGAAGAACAGAAGCGTGGAAAACATAGATTTCAAACAGAAGATACTGTGACAACAGGAAGAATGGAAGAGGACCAGTTAGCACAGCATTTTATGGAAGGTGGAGAAAGCACCGTAAATTATATGGCATAAGCAATAGGGAGGAATGATATATGAGCGATTTAATTCAACCAATTGTAGATGGTAAAGTAACAAATAATACTGCTACTACGACAACTTCCGAAACAAAAAATATGAAGGGTTCTTCCGCACTTGGACAAGATGCATTTTTACAGTTATTAGTCTGTCAGATGAAAAATCAGGACCCATTAGAACCAACCTCTAATACTGAGTGGATTTCTCAAATGGCTACGTTTAGTCAGTTAGAGGAGTTGCAAGCATTATCTAAGACAACAGAAAATTCTC
>CALASV010000349.1 GCA_937888895.1 uncultured Clostridia bacterium
TTTGGTGCTACTGGTGGTGTTATGGAAGCAGCACTTCGTACCGCAGTATGGAAATTAACAGGAGAAAAAGACCAAACTCCAATCGAATTTAAAGAAGTACGAGGAGTTGAAGGAATTAAAGAAGCTACCTATAACGTAGCAAATATGGATGTAAAAGTAGCTGTTGCCTCCGGATTAAAGAACGCAAAAGAATTATTAACTCGTGTGAAAAATGGAGAAGCTAACTATCACTTTATTGAAATTATGGGATGCCCTGGTGGATGTGTCAACGGAGGAGGCCAACCAAGAGTACCTGCTTCGGTTCGTAACTTTACCGATATTCGTGCAGAACGAGCAAAAGCACTCTACACTTTAGATGAACAAAATACACTCCGTTTTTCACATGAAAATAAAGATGTACAAGAATTGTACACATCTTACCTCGGAGAACCAGGAAGCCACAAAGCACATAAACTATTACACACTACCTATGTAAAAAGAAAAATTCACGAGATAAAATAGGCAAAGTTTTTGTAAAATAGCTTATAACTTTAGCAAAAGCCTTGCACTTTATCTTAGCTTTTAAGGACCATGAAAAAACGGCAGACCTCAAGACAGGCAGAAAATATGAAATATTTTCTGATGTATAGCGAGGTATTCCACGAGCTTAGTACTGCTCCGTTTTTTCCTGAGCGAGAGCGTGTCCGCAAAGCTAAGATAAAGTCAAGGCTTTATTCATATACATATTTACATTATAATTCAATGTTTGGAATTCTTGCAAATCCTTCTGCAAGTTCTTCCTCTGTTGGTGTATAGTCCACCATTGTTCCATTATGAAAGCGTTCATACGCGAACATATCAAAATAACCTGTTCCTGTCAAGCCAAATACGATAGTCTTTTCTTCTCCAGTTTCTTTACACTTCATTGCTTCATCAATTGCTACCTTAATTGCATGACTACTTTCTGGTGCTGGTAAAATACCTTCTACTCTTGCGAACTGTTCTGCTGCCGCAAATACTTCTGTCTGGTGTACGGTAGTTGCTTCCATCAATCCATCTGCATACAACTGAGAAAGTGTAGAACTCATACCATGGTAACGAAGTCCTCCTGCATGAGTACCTGCTGGCATAAAGTTACTACCTAATGTATACATCTTTGCTAATGGACAAACCATACCGGTATCACAGTAATCATAAGCAAACTTACCTCTTGTCAAACTTGGACAAGTTGCTGGTTCTACAGCAATAAAGCGATAATCTTTTTCTCCACGAAGTTTTTCACCCATAAATGGAGCAATTAAACCACCAAGATTAGAACCACCACCTGCACAACCAATAATAATATCTGGAGTTACTCCATATTTATCCAATGCAATCTTTGTTTCCAAACCAATAATAGACTGATGTAACATAACTTGATTTAATACGCTACCTAATACATAACGATAGCCTTCTGTTTCTGTTGCCTTTTCTACTGCTTCAGAAATTGCACAACCAAGACTTCCACCAGTTCCCGGATGGTCTGCTAAAATCTTACGTCCTACTTTTGTTTCCATGGATGGAGATGGTGTTACAGATGCTCCATAAGTACGCATTACTTCTCTACGGAATGGCTTTTGTTCGTAAGAAACTTTTACCATATATACTTTACAATCCAAGTCAAAGTAAGAACAAGCCATAGAAAGTGCTGTTCCCCACTGACCTGCACCTGTTTCTGTAGTCACACCCTTTAAGCCTTGCTTCTTTGCATAATAAGCCTGAGCAATCGCAGAATTTAACTTATGGCTACCACTTGTATTATTTCCTTCAAATTTATAATAAATCTTTGCTGGAGTCTGCAATTTTTTCTCTAAACAATATGCACGAACTAATGGTGCTGGACGATACATTTTATAAAAATCCTGAATTTCTTGTGGAATATCAATATATGGATTTACATCATCTAATTCTTGTGCTACTAATTCATCACAAAATACAACACCTAACTCTTTGGCTGTCATTGGCTTTAATGTTTCTGGATTTAACAAAGGTGCTGGTTTATTTTTCATATCGGCACGAAGATTATACCACTGCTTTGGCATCTCACTTTCTTCTAAATAAATCTTATATGGAATTTCCTTACTCATAATTATAGCTCCTTTCTTTTTAGTAAGAATCTTTTTTACAAAACTTTGAAAATAAAAAAACTCTTATCCCAGCAAAAAATTGCGGGACAAGAGCAAACTCCTGCGGTGCCACCCGTTTTGGTATGATATCATACCCTCTTTAGCCATACACCCCAAAAAAATGGGCTTAAATGGACTCGAACCATCGACCTCACGCTTATCAGGCGTGCGCTCTAA
>CALASV010000350.1 GCA_937888895.1 uncultured Clostridia bacterium
TCAATTCTTTTACATTTTCATCCGTTGGATAATTATAAAACAATGGACGATACCAAGGTTCTCCTGTTGTATGTGCTTTTTGTAATAAATCATATAAGTAAGGCATAAATTCATAACGTAAATTTAAAAACTTCTTATAAATTTCCACGGTTTCTTCATCAAATGCCTGTGGTTCTTGATATCTCGAATAAATGGTAGAATGATTTCTAAAGAATGGACTAAATACATTCGCTTCTATCCAACGAATTACCAATTCTTTATTACTGTCATTTCCAAAACCACCGATATCTACACCATTCACTACATAACCTGCCATATTCATTGTCATTACTTGTGGTAAAGATACTGCCAAATGACTCCATAATGACTGATTATCTCCATTCCAAGAAGTTGTATATTTACTTGTTGTAGCAAAACCTGCTCTTGTAATAACAGATGGACGAATATTATTATCTGTAAATGCTTTCGAAATACATTTTGTCATGCCTTCTGCATATAAATTGTGTACTTCGTCATGATAATAAATTTTGTCTCCTACTGGAAATTCTACATCATCTGGCAATGGACCTTGGAACGAAGCTGGTTCATTCATATCACACCAAATTCCAGATACGCCATATTTTGCAAGAAAATCTTTTGTTACTTGTGTCATATGGTTTGCTGTCTTTTCATCAAAATAGTTTGGAAATTTAGATGTTCCTGGCCATACCCAGTTTGTATAGTCTTCTCCATCTTTTTTCGCAAAGCCATTATTTGCAGTTAATGTATCGTGTAATTCATAACCTTCTTCTACCTTTACTGCTGGGTCAATAATTGTAATAATTCCTACACCATCTTCTCCAAATTCTTCCGTTAACTTCTTTAAATCAGCAGTATGTTTTTCTGATACAGTATATACTTTGTAATTATCCATATATCCAATATCCATGTGAATATAATCCAATGGCATACCATTTTCTCTAAAGAATTTTTTCTGTTCTTGCATTTGTTCCTGTGTATAAGTCCAACGGGAAGCATGATAACCTAAAAACTTCATTGGAGTAAACAAACTTCTACCAACTAACTCTGTATAATTCTTTGTAATTTCTGCTGGAGTATCACCAAGGAACAAGAAATAATCATATTCCCCTTTCTGGCTACCAATATACATAAATTTCTTATTATACTTACCAAGATTAAATAAACACTTATAGCTAGATGGATAAAATACACCATAGTACTTTGTCTGATGATGATTTACCATCAAGTAATTGATACTCTTATATAAGGACTTATATAATTCATTATGTGCTGTTGGGTCATCGGTATTCCAAGAAATATATTCAAAATCTCTACGATTTAACTGTGCTGTCTTATCGCCTAAACCATAAATTTTATCATAATCATCAAATAAACGAATGTTGATTTGAGTCTTTAACCCAGATAATGCATCTTCCTCTTTATGACCTTCTAATTTTGCTAATGCAAAATCTTTGCTAATTTCCCGAAGATTTGTTTCTTCCCCTGCATATTCCTCAAAATAAGCTTGTCCATCTCTTGTAAAACGGAAGGTTAATGTTTCATCTACTAACAATTCATTGTTTCCAAATTTTACAATTAAATTGTTGCCAAGTGCAACTACTTTATATGCTACATTTTCTGTTCTGTAATCTAATTTTACTAATTCTTCGCTATTTTTTTCTGTATAAATACGAAGTAAACCACCATGAATAAATTCTACATACTTTGTTTGCTCTCCATTAGAAAAGCTAACGTAATTTTCTCCATTTTGATATGTTAAAACTGCCATTGCTACCTCCATTTTGTAAAAGTAAATGTTTCGCCCTTATTATACATGATTCTTTTCTTTTCGCAAGTGTTTTCTATTATTTCTTTAAAATAAAAGATTTACAATAATTTTCTTTTTCCAAGTCGTACTTCTTCTAATAATTGTGCAAGTTCTGGTGAAACTCCTTGCAACATTCCTTCTTTTCCTTTTCTTTTCGTTTCCTCTACTAAACGCTTAATTTCTTGATTTGTTTTCGTCACTTCTTCTAACAAACCCTGTGCTGACATACGAAGTGCTCCTGCACCCCAAATAATCACTTGTTCTGTTGCATCAGACGTTGCTACGGTCACTTTATGTTTTTTCTCCATTTGATGTACTGTTTTTTCAATATATTGGTCTGCTGTTTCTGCTTCTCTTGTATAAACAACAAAGATATTATTGTATTTTTGTACTTCTCCTTGAAATCCTTCTACTTTATAAGCATCAAACACAAGAATCACTGTACATCTTTTAAAGCCTTGATAATTACATAAAATATCCATCAATTTTTCTCTGGCAGCAGAAAGATTCGTTTTAGATAATTCATTTAATTCTTTCCAAGAAAAAATAATATTGTAACCATCCACTAACAAATACTCTTCTACTTTTTCTACTTGCTTTACTTCTACTCTCGATGGTAAAGAAGGGCGATATAGTACATTTCTTGGGTCATAAGCATTTCCTTGATTTCCTTTTTTATCCGATAAACCATAAGTACGATTAAAAATTTCTGCTAGTTCTTTATCTTCTTTTGAAAAAGCTCCTATCGAATAACTGCTACTTCCTTGTTTTTTCGTTTTTTCTTCTACATTCTGTAATGGTATCATTAAATCAAATGGATTTCTTTTTTGCTCTAATTCTGTTTCTGTTTCTACATGCATATAATTTTCTACTTCATTCCATGGTACAACAAAACCTGCTCCATGAGCACAAAAAACAGAACTTGTTGGATTTGCTAAATCTGCTTCCGAATCGTATCCCATTGCTTCGATAACTTCCTCTGCATCATGACAAGGAGCGTAACCACCAGCAGATAAGAAAATTTTACCTTCTCCTCTTGAATAAGCGATTACTTCCATTGGATATTCTCTCATTGTCGCAACAGGAGCAGTTCCTTCCAAAATAGCTAATTGCCCTTGTATACTAGGTTCAGAAAATGTTCCATTCATTTTTCCAATATCCGTCATTGCTCTACCAATACAATCCATCGGAAGTTCTAAACGAAATTCATAAACCGGCTCTAATAATATGCTTTTTGCTTTTTTTAAACCCTGTCTAACAGCTCGATACGTTGCTTCTCTAAAATCTCCTCCTTCTGTATGTTTTTTATGAGAACGACCACCTACAACCGTTAATTTCATATCAGTAATTGGTGCTCCAACTAAAACACCTTTATGTTGTTTTTCTTCTAAATGAGTGAGTATCAATCGTTGCCAATTTTTTTCTAATATATCTTCACTTACATCAGTAGCAAATGTTAAACCACTGCCTCGCTCTGTAGGTTCTAATAAAATATGAGCCTCGGCATAATGTCGTAACGGTTCAAAATGTCCTACACCTTCTACTG
>CALASV010000351.1 GCA_937888895.1 uncultured Clostridia bacterium
AACGAATGGACACTATCTTAGAGGAAGTACATACGGAAATGACAGAAGGACTTGGTGTAGATACGAGATTGTCGGCTACCTCTTTCTTAAATGTTCTTGTTACTTCTTTTTGTGGACAAATGGCAGAATTATGGGAAGTGGCACAAGATAGTTACTATGCAAAATATCCTACCACGGCTGTTGGAATCCATTTGGATAATGCTGTGCAGTTTGGTGGTATTCGTAGAAAGAAAAACAAACAAAGTTTGTATCAACTACATTGTACTGGAGATGATGGCACAGTAGTTAGGAAAAATACGTTAGTTGCTACAAATACAAAGCCAGAAGTAAGATTGTATGCAGTAGAGGATTTTACCATAGCAAGAGAATCTTGTAATGCCATTCGTATTCAAGTGGCATCAGCACAAGTAGGTGCTATTTATATTATTAATATCAATGGTGCGAATTATAGTTATTCTAGTACAGATGCAGATAAAAGAAACATCTTAAATGGATTAAAAAATGCGATTATTGATACTAAGTATACAGTAATGGTAGAAAAGGATTGTTTATTTGTCCAAGATAACGACAAAGATAGAAGTAATGTGATTACTTTAACAGAAAATTTAACTACAAGTAGTGTAACAAGTATTGCCAACTTTTATACAGAAGCAGAAGGAAAGATTGTATTAGCTGATGGTATTGTTTCTAAGATAGTCACAAATACTTCGGGTTTTCATTCTGTAGTAAATCAACTAGAACCTGTGTATGGAAGATTGAAAGAAAGTGATGTGGAACTAAGACAATCGTATATTGCAAGGTCTGCTTTGCGTTCCAATACAATGATAGACAGTATTGTTGCAGAATTGTTGAATAATGTTCCTGGAGTAGAAACAGCATCAGGATATGAAAATGTCAAAGATGTGGTAGATGAAAGAGGATTACCACCACACAGTATTGAACTTATTGTAGAAGGTGGAAGTAATGTTTCTGTAGCAGATGCTATCTTGCGTAAAAAGTCAGGAGGAATACAAACTTATGGCAATATTACAGTAGATGTAGCGACTGCTTATGGTTATACAATACCCATTCGCTTTAATCGTCCAGAGTATTTATATACTTGGGTTAAGGTTGTGTTACATGGAGATATTAGTAAAATGCCATCAAACTATGTAGCTTTAGTAAAAAGGTCTATAGTAGAAGATACCGAACTCATGGTTGCAGGGGCAAGTTTATTGATACAGTTATTAAATGAAGGTATTTATGGAGATATTGCAGGAATTACTTATGTAGATATTTATACAGCTTATTCTGTAGACCCTTCTTATATCCCAAAAGATAACGAGTATCAACAAGCAAATGTCATAGCAACTATGAGGCAGAAAGTATTAGTGGATGAAGCAAGAATTGAGGTGAGTTTGTATAGCAACATTTGAAAATTGGTGTGATGATATTCCAAGTCAATTTTGTAACAAGAAAAATATCGAAGTGGTAATACGAGCATTTTCTAGGCAAATAGATGAATTGCTTCAAGTTTTCGATGACTTGAATGAACAAACTACATTAGAAACTGCAACAGGACAGAGTTTAAAGTATATCGGAGATATTTTGTCTATGTCCATAAAAGATGCTCAAGCAGTAGTACGAGTGGCAAAGGAACAAGAGATTACAGATGAAACATATCGAAAAGTATTAAAATATAAGGCAATTAAGAATAACTGTGATTGTACTTATTATGACATTATGGATTCGTTTGCTCTTTTGTGGGATATTAGTCATGTGAAATATGTAGAGAAATTAGAAAAACCAGCAACAATTTGTATTGAGTTACCACAAACTACGATAGATGGAAAAGACCCAGCGGTAGAACGAGTACTTGCGATTAGACCAGCAGGAGTAGGTATGATATATTTTGCAGAATATGTCGCAGGAGTTAATTTATCAGGCATAGAAAACGCAACATTATCAAAGATAAGAATGCTTACTACAGGAATAAATCTAAAGGAACTTTTTCGTATAAGTGCTTTGGTACAAGGAATGATAGAACAGGTAGAAGAATCTATCTTATCTAGTGCTTTGATTCGGGGAAACATGGAAATAATGGAAACTTCCATCCTACCTAATGTGTTTTTTCTTATTGTACCAAGTGCTTTGGTTCAAAGTAGTGTTAATAATGAAGAAAAAGTGTTAGAAACAATGGCTATTTTTTATAAAAGTTATTGGCTTTTAGATGGAATGTATAGTTTAGATGGAACAAAAATACTAGCAGCTGAAAAATGGAAGGAGGTTTTATAAGTGGCTGATGCAATTGTTACATTAGTCCCTGATGCGCTGCATGGGGTGACTGACTTTAGAATCGGTGGTTTTTCCAATGTTTCTATGACACAATTGATGCCAGCGGCAATTATGATAATCATAAGTTTTAT
>CALASV010000352.1 GCA_937888895.1 uncultured Clostridia bacterium
AGAGATTGAAAATGATAAAGTAGTAAGAGTAACCGTAGATATGGGTGCTCCAATTGTAGAACCTTCGTTAGTTCCAGTAAAGGCAGAGGGAGATGCTGTCATTGCAAAGCCAATCGTAGTGGATGGAGCAGAGTATGAAATTACTTGTGTTTCTATGGGTAATCCCCATGCCATTACCTTTGTGAAAGACACAAATAACATTGGGGATATTGAAGTGATTGGTCCTAAGTTTGAGCATCATGAAATGTTTCCAGAAAGAACAAATACAGAATTTATTCAAGTGTTAAGTGAAACAGAAATTAATATGCGAGTTTGGGAACGAGGTAGTGGAGAAACACTTGCTTGTGGTACAGGTGCTTGTGCAAGTGTATATGCTTGTATTTTGAATGGTAAAACAAAAGATGAAGTAACCGTACATTTATTAGGTGGAGATTTATGGATTAAATATGATAGAGAAAGTGGTCATATTTTTATGACAGGTCCAGCAGTCGTTGTATTTGATGGAGAACTTATAGATGAAAGATAAAAGAAATGTATTTTCTCTTTTTCTTTGTATTGTTACACCAATTTTATTTGAATTATGGTTTCGGTTATTAATTTTAGAAACAAATGCATCTTTTTTTCCTGCATTATGTTATGCAGGAGGAGTTGGAAGTGTCATTTATCTTTTGACAAGATTGGTGCATGAAAAAGTTGGTAAAATTATTTATTGTGTTTGCAATAGTTTACTTGCGATATATTTTATGGTACAAGTAGTATATCATCATATATTTCAAGTATTTTTTTCCTTTTCCTCGATGTTTCATGTAGGGTTAGAGGCATTACAATTTCGTGCAGAAATTTACTCTGCTATTTCGGATACGATAGGGAAATTGTTATTATATGTATTGACAACACTTGTTTGTTGTATTCCATTTTGTTATTTTTGTCATTGGGAAAAATTAGGTTGGAAACGTATGTTAGCTGAAAGTGGTAGTTTTATTTGTTTTACTTTATTATTTCGAGTTGTTCTTTTCTTAGGTGGAACAGGAGAAATGACAGCCCATGATTTGTATACAAAAGAATGGAATCAATCCGTAGGTGCCCAAAAATTAGGAATGCTTGTAGTGGCAGAAAAAGATATCCTTTCGTTGTTTGGTTTTCATAATAGTAGTGATGAGTTAGATGATATTGTCATTATTCAAAGACCAACGATAATAACAGAAACACCAATGATAACACAAACACCAATACCAACGGAAACAACAGAGAATATTACAGTAACTCCTACGCTTAGTCCGACACCGACACCAACTCCATTTGATACTTCACCGAATGTATTAAATTTTGATTTTACAGCTTTGGCGAAAGCAGAGTCCAATAAAGAAATTAAAACAATTCATGAGTATTTTGCAAATGAGGAGTATACAGTGAAAAATGAGTATACAGGTATGTTTGAAGGCTACAATTTGATTTTTATTACAGCAGAAGGCTTTGCTCCTTATGCTATGGTAGATGGATTAACGCCAACATTGCAAAAACTTTCGACCGAAGGTTTTGTATTCCACAATTATTATTCTCCGATTTGGCTTACAAGTACAATTGATGGAGAGTTTGCAAATACAATAAGTTTACTTCCTGATGGTACAAGTAGTTTGAAAAGAATATATAAGCATGGTCTGCCATTTGCATTAGGAAATATGTTTCATAAATTAGGTTATATTACAAAAGCATATCACAATCATTCCGATACCTATTATGATAGACATAAAATTTATCCAGTAATGGGCTATGAGTATAAAGGCAGAAGTGGAATTGGAATGCCAAAAAGAAAAAGTGGTCAATATTTTTGGCCTGCTTCGGATGAGATTATGATGCAATTGACAACAGATGAATATATAGGTACAGAACCATTTCATGTTTATTATATGACAGTAAGTGGACATCTCGAATATAATTTTACAGGGAATCAAATGGCAATGGCAAATAAGGAAGTTGTAAAGGATTTACCATATTCTGACCATGCAAAAGCTTATATTGCTTGTAATTATGAGTTAGAGAAGGGACTTACTTATTTAATGGAGCAATTAGAAGAAGCAGGAATTGCAGAACGAACGGTAATCGTATTAGCAACCGACCATTATCCGTATGGTTTAGAAAAAGAAGCAATTGATGAATTAGTAGGGCATGAAGTAGATGAAAAATTTGAATTATATAAAAGTACATTAATCATTTGGTCTGGTTCGATGAAAGAACCTATCGAAGTGGACAAATATTGTTCGTCCATTGATATTGTACCTACCATAGCAAATTTATTTGGCTTAGAATATGATTCAAGACTTTATATGGGAAAAGATATTTTATCTACTTCGGAAGGACTTGTTATGTTCCGAGATAATAGTTTTATTACAGACCGTTTGATGTATTATGCTCCTACACAAAAGATAACTCTTTTAACAGAAGAAGAATTGCCAGAAAATTATTTAGAAACGATGAAACAAATTGTGAAAAATCGCTTCAAAATTTCAAAGGGAATCATTGATTTAGGTTATTATAAGTACCTTCCAAGTATGGAAGAAATAGAATAGGAATGAGAAAATGAAATTATCAGAAGAACAAATGGCGTATTTAGAACAAATGACAATGCTTCGTGTACCAGAAGAACAGCGTCCTAAAATGATGGAGGACATTGGAAAAATAGTAGAATATATAGAAACATTGAAATTTGCAGACAATGTAGAAGAAATGGAAGATTTAGTTACTACAGAAGAACAGTTAAGGAACGATGAAGTAAAAGCACAATATACAAGAGAAGAGATGATAGCAAATGCACCAGAGGAACAAGATGGAACATTTGTAGTGCCAAAAACAATTTAGCTTTAGGAGAACAAGTAGAATGAAGTCAGCAGTCACATTGGCAAGACAGATAAAAAATGGGGAACTTACGATAGAAGAAGTGATAGAATCCGTTTATGCCTCGATTGAAGCGAAAGAACAAGACTATCATTGTTATATTTCTTTGAGGGAGAAACAAGAAGTGTTGCAAGAAGCAAACGTAGTGCAACAAGAAATTTTAGAAGGAAAGTATGCGACTTCTTTGATTGCAGGTATTCCTGTTGCTGTCAAAGACAATATTTGTACAAAAGGGTTAAAAACAACATGTGCTTCTAAAATGTTAGAGCAGTTTGAACCAGTATACTCGGCTGAAGTTGTACATCGTTTACAACAAGCAGGTGCCATTATCATTGGAAAAACAAATATGGACGAATTTGGTATGGGAAGTACAACAGAAACTTCTTATTTATCTACCTCTTTATTATAACACACCACACACATACTAACAATCTATGCCGACTTTACGCCTTTTTCTCAAACCAAACTTTCTATACCAAAACCGATTGCTTTTTTCCCACAACTCCATGTCCTACATAGCTTTCTGACTCTTTTCTCCACAAGCAACAAATGGCTCAGAACCATTACGATTCTGAGCCATTTTTCATGCATTTATTTAATTACCACAAGCCTTATAGTAAGGATGTACTATCTATTATTTAAGAAAGCCTGTGCTGCAGCCAATCTTGCAATCGGTACACGGAAAGGTGAACATGATACATAGTTCAAACCTACCTTGTGGCAGAATTCGATGGAAGAAGGATCTCCACCGTGCTCACCACAGATACCGAGCTTGATGTTAGGGCGTACTTGACGACCCTTTTCAGCAGCCATCTGTACTAACTGACCTACGCCGGTCTGGTCCAGTCTTGCGAAAGGATCGGACTCGTAAATCTTGGTCTGATAGTAAGACTCTAAGAACTTGCCGGCATCATCACGGGAGAAGCCGAAAGTCATCTGGGTTAAGTCGTTGGTACCGAAGGAGAAGAATTCAGCTTCTTCTGCGATAGCATCAGCGGTAAGTGCTGCACGAGGGATTTCAATCATGGTACCAATCTGGTACTGGATGTCGCTGTTCTTCTCTGCCTTCACAGCTTCTGCTACTTCTACTACAATATCCTTAACATACTTAAGCTCTTTCTTTTCGCCTACGAGAGGAATCATGATTTCAGGTACGATATCGTAGCCCTTCTCATTCTTCACTTCGATAGCTGCTTCCATTACGGCTCTGGTCTGCATCTTAGCGATTTCAGGATAGGTTACTGCGAGACGGCATCCACGGTGACCCATCATAGGGTTGAATTCGTGAAG
>CALASV010000353.1 GCA_937888895.1 uncultured Clostridia bacterium
CAGGTGTTGGTGAGGATGTATTAAAAGATTTAAATGAGCAAGGTATTATCCGTATTGGTGCGGAAGTACGTGCTGGAGATATTTTAGTTGGTAAAGTAACACCAAAGGGTGAAACAGAATTAACAGCAGAAGAACGTTTACTTCGTGCTATTTTCGGTGAAAAGGCAAGAGAAGTAAGAGATACTTCTCTTCGTGTTCCTCATGGTGAATATGGTATTATTGTAGATGCGAAAGTATTTACAAGAGAAAACGGTGATGAGCTTCCTCCGGGAGTAAATCAGAGCGTTCGTGTATATATTGCTCAAAAGAGAAAGATTCAGGTCGGCGATAAGATGGCTGGTCGTCATGGTAACAAGGGTGTTGTTTCCCGTGTACTTCCTGTAGAAGATATGCCATTTTTACCAAATGGTCGTCCACTTGATATCGTATTAAATCCTCTTGGCGTACCTTCTCGTATGAACATCGGTCAGGTATTGGAAATTCATTTAAGTTTAGCAGCAAAAGTGCTTGGCTTTAATGTAGCAACTCCAGTATTCGATGGTGCAAACGAAGAAGATATTATGGATACTTTGGAAATTGCAAACGATTATGCAAATACAGAGTGGTCTGAATTTGAAGAAAAATATAAAGATATTCTTAATCCTGAAGTTATGGAATATTTAGGAACACACTTAGAAAACAGAGAAAACTGGAAGGGCGTTCCAATTAACCGTAATGGTAAGGTAAGACTTCGTGATGGTAGAACTGGTGAATACTTTGATGGTGCAGTAACGGTTGGTTTCATGCATTACTTAAAGTTACATCACTTAGTTGATGATAAGATTCATGCTCGTGCTACAGGTCCTTATTCCTTAGTAACACAGCAACCTTTAGGTGGTAAAGCACAGTTTGGTGGTCAGCGTTTCGGTGAAATGGAAGTTTGGGCACTTGAAGCTTATGGTGCAGCTCATGTTCTTCAGGAAATCTTAACTGTGAAGTCTGACGATGTAAATGGTCGTGTGAAGACTTATGAAGCTATCATTAAGGGTGAAAATATTGCAGAGCCAGGTATTCCAGAATCATTTAAGGTTCTCTTAAAAGAATTACAGTCATTAGCATTAGATGTTACTGTATTAGATGAAAATGGTGATGAAGTAATCATGACAGAAAATATTGAATATAGTGAATCTGATTTAGCTCCAATGATGGAGGAAAATAATAATTATGGCTATGGCAAAGGTTACGACAATGAAGAAGAGTTCAAGAATGCAGGATATGGAATAGGTACTGAAGATATGCCAGATGATGATGAAAGTCTTGGTAGATTAGTTGAAGAAATGGGATATGGTTCAAGTATTGATAATGAAGATTACGAAGATTAAATAGAAGGGAGTGCCAAAGAATGTCGGTAGAAATGAGAAAAGACAGCGCAAAGGAAATTACCTATGACGCAATAAAGATAGGTTTGGCTTCACCGGATAAAATTAGGGAATGGTCTAAGGGCGAGGTTACAAAGCCAGAAACAATCAACTATAGAACATTAAAGCCTGAAAGAGAAGGTTTGTTTTGTGAGAAGATTTTTGGACCAAGTAAGGACTGGGAATGTAATTGTGGTAAGTATAAAAAAATTCGATACAAAGGCGTTATTTGTGACCGTTGTGGAGTAGAAGTTACAAAAGCAAGTGTACGTCGTGAACGTATGGGACGTATCGAATTAGCAGCTCCAGTTTCTCATATTTGGTATTTTAAAGGAATTCCTAGCAGAATGGGGCTTATTTTAGACATTTCTCCTAGAAATTTAGAGAAAATACTTTATTTTGCTTCTTATGTTGTTTTAGATAAAGGTAATACAGACTTACAGTATAAGCAAGTATTAAGCGAAAAAGAATATAAAGAAGCTTATGATAAGTATGGAAACACATTCCGTGCTGGTATGGGTGCAGAATCTATTAAAGAACTATTAGAAGCAATTGACTTAGAAGTAGAATCCGAAGAATTGAAGAAAGGTTTGAAAGATGCTACAGGTCAAAAACGTGCTCGTATTATTAAGAGATTAGAAGTAGTAGAAGCATTCCGTGAGTCTCATAATAGACCAGAATGGATGATTTTGGATGTTATTCCAGTAATTCCTCCAGATTTGCGTCCAATGGTGCAGTTAGATGGTGGTCGTTTTGCAACTTCTGACATGAACGATTTATATAGAAGAATTATCAACCGTAATAATCGTTTAAGAAGATTGTTAGACTTAAAAGCACCAGATATTATTGTTCGTAATGAAAAGAGAATGTTACAAGAAGCAGTAGATGCTTTAATTGATAATGGTCGTCGTGGTCGTCCAGTAACAGGTCCTGGTAACAGAGCATTAAAGTCTTTATCTGATATGTTAAAAGGTAAACAGGGTCGTTTCCGTCAGAACTTACTTGGTAAGCGTGTTGACTACTCTGGACGTTCCG
>CALASV010000354.1 GCA_937888895.1 uncultured Clostridia bacterium
GCTTCGCTACTTACTCATAACCGAATAGCTACTATCGTAGCTTATCAGATGGAGCCCAGCAACTCCATCTGATACAAATAAGACCTACACTTAGTGCTTTACGCACTAGAAGTGGAGGTCTTATTTGATTCGGGTAAATTATTAGCAATAAAAAAGGCTATTGAAAAAAATTTTTTTAACAATATATTGTTTTAATTTATGAAAAATAAACAATATGTTGTTAGAAAATTTTATTTTCCAATAGCCTTTTCACATGATAACATTTTGAAAGTATGAGTAAGTAGCAGAGCATAGTTTGACAATTAGCTTGATTGATTGGCAGATAATCTATCTTTTTGTTTTGCTTCTTCTTCAATGGATTTTAATAGTTTTAATAAGTACTTATATCGTTCCTGAATGGAATTAATATGGTATATGCTACTACTGATTAAATCAGGGTCTACTACATTTTCAAAATGGGAATAAGCCGTTTCTAATTCTAATTTTGTTAATTTAATTTCTTCAATTAAAATATCAGTAGCTTTTGGTTTGGAAGTTTTTTTCTTAAATAAATGCATAAAAATCCCCTTTTTTAGTTTCTTTTTTTAAAGTATAGTCGTTCTTTTTTTAGTTTATACATAATTTTCGTACTTTCTTGTATCGTACTTTTTGGTGTCTTATTTTATAAGTTATGATAGTTGTTATTATGTTGTGAATAAGTAGAGAAGTTTATAAAAGAAAAAACATATTTCAAGTTTGGATAGAATATATAATAGTAAGTGGACAAAGATTTGGTAGTATGTTAGGAGAGAAAAATGGAAAAAAAGTGGATAGATAAAGTAGTAGACATGATATTTCGGGGAGTACTTGGTTTAGTACTAGTTTATATATTACAAATATTTTGTGTTTATCAAGATTTTCCAGTCTTAGTAGGGGTAAATTTAGGGGTGTTTGCTTTGATAGCAATGCTTGGAATCCCTGGATTTATGCTTGTATTTGCGATTGGTTTAATAGGAATTTATTGAAAAAAATTTTGGGCAGATTATATAAATTTTAATATAAAAAATTATATAAAATCACAAAAAAAAGCATTAAAAAAGAGAGAAAAAAATAACTAAAATTTCATTCTTAAAATTGTATAAATCTCTGAAATTAAAAAAACAAAGGTAAAAACATTGACAAGAAACGACAAATTTCGTAAGATGTTAATACAGAATTCTGATAAGGTTTCGGTAGCTCCGAAACATTCTATAGTTCCGTTGTTTTTACGACTATGGTAGTCTCCATGAAATTACTGATTATGGATTGAAATTTGTGAGTAATTTGCATAATTTCTAAGAAAAAATAGAAAAAAGGGGTGGTGATTTGGAAAAAATCATCGGGATTTTCGATGAGCAAGTAGAATATGCAGAGCGTTTCAAAAATTATATCAATGAGAAAAAAGAAATAGGTTGTTTTGCTGTTGTATTTCGTACAGAACAAGAAATTTTAGACTTTTGTGAAAAAAAGAAATTAAGTAGTCTTGTGATAGGAGAAGAAAAACAACAACAACTAGAACTAGTACTAGAAAAGTTATCTTATGAGATAAAGATTTGGATATTAACAGAAGAACCATCCAATATCGTTCAAAAAGAAAGTTATCATTTAGTATTTCGTTATCAAAAAGCAAAAGAAATAATTCGACAAATTCTTTTATCTGAAACAACTAAAATAGAATGTCTAAGTATGCTCTATACTGTATTTTCACCAGAAAATAGTCAAATAGCATTTGCATATACAAAAAAGCTTATTGAAAAACTTGCAACAAAAGGAAAAGTTTTATTTCTTTTTTGGGATTCTTTTTCAGGATATGGCAGAGAAGAATCAGAAAAAGTAGAAAAAACATCCATTAGTGAACTTTTATATTTAATGAGAAAAGATAAAGTTCAAGCAAAGAAAATATTAGAGGGACTTCCAAAGAAAAATGGGGCATTTTATCTTTGTAGTCCTGATTATTGTACGGACTTATGGCAATATTCTGTAGAAGAAATGCAACAATTCCTTTGCTGTTGTCAACAATATGGTGGATATCAATATATTGTATTTTTAGCTGGAATTTTTCATGAAGGAGTTATTGCTGTTTTAAATCAAAGTAGTGAAATTTATTTAGTTTCTTCTGATACAGAAGATGGATGCATACGAAAACGAGAATTTTATCGTCAAATGAAGTATGCAGGAGAGCAAGAAATTCTCTCGAAATTGGTAGAAATAATAGAAAGATAAGAGGTGAGGTAAACGGAACAATTAAGAAAAAAATTGCGAGAAGAAATTATAGCCTCTTTTGATTATTCGGTAGAAATTACAGAGGAAGATTTATATCGAAAAATTGACCAAGTTATCGTACGAGAATCCAAAGAGAATTTTTTAACACTTCCTAAAAAAGAACAGTTAAGGAAAGAATTATTTGCAGCAATTCGGGGATTGGATATTTTGGAAGAAGTTTTAGAACAAGATAGTGTAACAGAAATTATGATTAATGGGGCAGAACATATATTTTTAGAGGAGTATGGGAAAATTCATCGTTGGGATAAGAAATTTGAATCAAAACAAAAATTAGAAGATATTATTCAACAGATTGTAGCAAAAGCAAACCGAGTAGTAAATGAAGCAAGTCCAATCGTAGATACTCGATTAGAAGATGGTTCTAGAGTTAATGTTATTTTACCACCTGTTGCATTGAATGGTCCTATTGTAACAATACGAAAATTTGCAAAAGAACCATTTACGATGGATAAGTTAATTGAAATTGGGTCAATTACAAAAGATGCAGCACAATTTTTAGAAAAATTAGTACAAGCCAAATATAATATTTTTATTTGTGGTGGAACAGGTTCGGGAAAAACAACATTTTTGAATGCTTTGACGGCTTATATTCCAAAACAAGAAAGAATTATTACAATTGAAGATGCGGCAGAATTAAAGGTATATGGAATTGAAAATTTAGTACGTTTAGAAGTAAGAAATAAATCTTTAGAGGGAAGTGGAGAAGTTACTATAAGAGACTTAATAAAAACAGCATTACGAATGCGACCAGATAGAATTATTGTAGGTGAAGTACGAGGTGCAGAAACGATAGATATGTTACAGGCAATGAATACAGGTCATGATGGTTCATTATCTACAGGACATGGAAATTCCGTGTCGGATATGTTAGACCGATTAGAAACTATGGTACTTTTAGGAACAGATATCCCATTGATGGCAGTTAGAAAACAAATTGCTTCAGCAATTGACATTATGGTACAGCTTGGAAGATTGCGAGATGGGAGAAGATGTGTATTGGAAATTTCGGAAATTCTTAGTTGTCGTGAAGGGGAAATTGAAAAAAATCCAATTTATGTTTTTCAAGAAAAAGAGGAAGAAGAAATTGGTGAATTAAAAAGAACAAAATCGGTATTTATACAACAAATGAAGTTAAGAAGAGCTGGATTCAAGGAGATGGATTAAAGTGTGGAACATAGTAAAACAAATGATAATGCCTTTTTTCTTTGAATTATGTTCTATTATTGTAACAGCATGGTTATTTTTTGATTTCTCTTTTATCTCTTTTGGATTATTTCTATATTTACCATTTGCATTAAAAAAACGATGGCAGGAAAGAAAACAGCAAAAAAAGTGGGAATTAAATTTAGCATTTAAAGATGCCATAGTTTGTTTCAGTAATAGTTTAGCAGTAGGCTATTCTCCAGAAAATAGTTTAAAGGAAGTAGTAAAAGAATTAGAACAACTATATGGAACAGAAGCAGAAATTTGTGTAGAATTTCAAAAAATGATAAAGCAAATACAATTAGGAAGTAATATAGAACAAGCATTTTTAGAATTTGGAGAACGAAGTGAGATAGAAGATATTAGACAGTTAGCAGAAATTTTTTCTATAGTAAAACGAACAGGAGGTAATTTAGGACAAGTATTAAAGAAAACAGAAGGGGTATTACAAGATAAAATTGAATTAAAGAGGGAATTAAATATTGCAATTGCAGAAAAAAAGCTAGAATTTCAAGTGATGTGTTTTGTACCTTATGGTATTTTGTTTTATTTAAAAGTATGTGCTTCTACGCTTAGCCAAAGTCTATATCATACAATGTTTGGAATATGTTTTATGTGTATTGTATTGAGTCTATATTTTTGTATGAAACTATTAGGAGAACGAATTATTCGAAAGGAAATACAAAAAAATAGTTAGTAATTGATAGTTAATTAAGTTAAGGAGAGTATATTTTGTTTTTTAAATTATTGATTTCAGAAAAAAAGTTACAAGAAATTTCTAATTTATATTTTGGAAAAACAAGAAAAGAACTTAGAGAACAATTAGGAAAAGAACTTTTAAAAAGGTTAGTTCCTATGTTATTTCTTTCCTTTGTATTACTAATAATAGCTATTAGTTTCTTTTTTACAAAGGAAACAGTAAATAACCATATAGAGCGTCCTACTGCTAGAACAGGAGCAATAAAAAAAGAATTTATATTAGAAATGGAAGATACATATTATCCAGTAGAATTAGAAATTGCACCAGAAGAGTATTTAGAAGAAGAAATAGAACGATTGCATGAAAAAGCAGAAGCTTATTTAGATAGTGTCATTTTAGCAGAAAATAAAAGTTTTTCTGAAGTATCAAAAGATTTGTATTTTCCTTCTTATGTTCAAGAAACAGGAGAAAAAATTCATTGGCGTACAGAAAATTCTTGGATAATTTCAACAAATGGTCAAGTAAATAATGAACAATTAGAGGAAGAAATTCAAATAAAAATTGAGGCAAAAATTTCTTATAATTCAGAGTATAGAGTATATGAAAGATTGATAACAGTAATTCCTAAAGTTTATACAAAGCAAGAACAGGAAGTAATGCAAGCGATAGAACATTTAAAGCAATTAGAACAAGAATCTAGAACGGAATCTGGTGTTGAATTACCAGAAGAGATTTTGGGTTGGAAATTAGTACAAAAAGAAGAGGAGAATTTAAAAAAAGAATTATTTTTAGTTTTATTAGCGATAGTATTACCAGTATTGGTATATTCTAGATTTTTTGGGAAGTTAGAAGAATTACAAAAACAAAGAAAAGAACA
>CALASV010000355.1 GCA_937888895.1 uncultured Clostridia bacterium
TCATCGAACTAATGTGGATTCAGATAATCGTATCATATGTTTTGATATGAAAGAACTGGGTAGTCAATTAAAAGAATTAGGGATGTTAATTGTTCAAGATGCCGTATGGAATCGAGTAAGTAGGAATAGAGAACGTAGAATTGCTACGAGATATTATTGTGATGAAATTCATTTGCTTTTGAAAGAGAAACAAACAGCGATGTATTCGGTGGAGATTTGGAAACGATTTCGAAAATGGGGTGGGATTCCAACAGGAATTACACAGAATATTACAGACTTTTTGCACTCTTATGAAGTGGAAGGAATACTTGGAAATAGTGATTTTATTTATCTTTTAAATCAGAGTTCTGGAGACCAAAAAATATTGGCAGAAAAATTAGAATTGTCAAAAAAGCAGTTAGAATATGTCACAAGTGCAGAGCCAGGAAGTGGTTTAATTAAGTTTGACAATATTGTGATTCCATTTATAGACCGATATCCAACGGATACAAAAACGTATGCCATAATGAATACAAAATTAGAGGAAGCGATACAAAAACAAGAATAGGAGTATGTGGCATAAGTGGAAAAGACAAAGAAAACGTTGTCAAAGCAAACAGAGTATCCATGGGAAGTAATTTCAGCAGAAAAAGAAACGAAGTTTTCCAATCGACAAAAAGTAGTATCTAAAAAATTGCAAAAAGCAAGTTTCGATTTTATACATGAAAAATTTACAGAGGAGGAAGATGAAAATTGTAGTGTAGAAGCTGTTCGGAAAGCAGAGCAAACAGTAGGACAAACTGTTGTATTTGGAAGAAAGTATATACAAAAACAACGTATCAAAAGAGAGTATGCGAAGCTACATTATCAGAAAAGGTTGGATAATACTTTTATTAAAATAAAGGATAAGATAGAAACAGTTGCTAAGAAAACAGAGGAAGCCATAAGAAAAAATATAGTAGAGATTATGATAATTACAGTATTTTTTCTGCTTTTATTATTTCTTGTTACTGTTTTTTCTTCTTGTGGAGCAATGTTTATAAAGACAGCAACTACGGTGATGATAAGTAGTTATTTTAGTGAACCAAAGGAGATAGATGCTGTGGAATTGAAATTTAGTTATTTAGAAATGCAATTACAAACAGAAATAAATCAGATAGAAACGGATTATTTCGGTTATGACGAGTATGAATATGAATTAGATACGATAGGACATAATCCGTTTGTGCTTATGAGTTATTTAGCTACGCTTTATACACAATTTGTTTACCAAGAGGTAGAGGAAGAAATAGAGTTACTTTTTAAAGAAATGTATCATCTTACAGTAGTACCAACGACTGAAATAAGAACAAGAACAGAACTACGAACGAGAACAGAAATAAAAACTGGTACAAGACCTATTACTCATCTAGATGGTTCAATTAGTTTTATAGAGTATGAATACGAAGCTGAAATAGAATATGAAATAGAAGTAGAGTATGAAGTAAGTATTCTTAAAGTGAAATTAGAAGCAATACCATTAGAAACAATTGTAGAATCCAAAATGAACATGAAGCAAAAGGAATTGTATGAACTATATCAAGATATGAAAGGGGATTTGCAAGTATTAGGAAATCCTTTGAATATGGATTGGTATAACAGTGTCAGTAGTTATTATGGCTATAGAATACATCCACTGTCAGGAGAACAACAACTTCATCGAGGTATTGATATTGCTGTAGCAGAAGGAACACCTGTCTATGCAACACACGAAGGTAGTATTACTACGATTGGGTATGACAAGGAATATGGTAATTATATTGTGATAACAAATAACGAAGGATATACGACAAAATATGCACATTTAAGTAGTGTAATGGTATGTAATGAAGAAGAAATAATAAAAGGAATGCAAATAGGAACGGTTGGAAGTACAGGAAATAGTACAGAAAGTCATTTACACTTTGAAATGTTGAAAGATGGAGTATATTTTAATCCATTGTTTTACGTAAATGTAGAATAACTGTAACTGTTCAGCACAGTTCAAAATACTTGCTGTTTTGAGCGTAAGAACATGATTCAATCGTACAAAAATTCTATTGCAAAACGATTTCTAATGGATTTTTGTATTGTAATTATGAATTCAAATAATTTTATTATGGTGAAAAGAGAAGGAGGAAAGCGTTGAAGCGAGAAAAAGTAACAATCGAATTAAATAAAGTTAGAAGTCAGATGGAAAAATTAAAACAAAGAGAAAAGCAGTTGCAGATACAGAAAAAAGAATTGGATGATATTGAGATTGTAAAAACAGCAAATAAAATAGGAATTACTCCGGAACAGTTATATTATCTTGAAAATTTAACAGAAAAAGAGATAAAGAAATTATTAGAAGAACGAAAAAATGAAGTAGAAGGAGAGGAACTGTTAAGTGATGAAAATAAAGTATAACTGGTTTCGATTTGGATTTTTATTTGTGGTAGTAGTTATAGCATTGTTAGAATTGTCTGTTTTTCATAAAAAAGAAGTAGTTGATATATACGCTAGTGGTGGAGAATATGAAGAAGAATCGGTGGTATATGATGAAAATAAACCAAATATATCTGTAGGTGTTAATAGTGGAATATTGATAATTAAAGTAACCGATAATACTTCAGGTGTAAAGGCAGTATATGTGAATGGACAATGTAACGATTCGTTTACAACAGTTTGATGCTAGTGTGGAATACTTTACGATACAAGCAGTAGATAATGTGGGGAATTTATCAAATCTTCATAAAGTAAAAAATCCTTATTACATAGATGATAAAGAAGAAAATAGTGTATCGGATTTACCAGAAAGTGCATTACCAACAGAAGTAAGTAATGCCAAAGGCACAGTAATAGAATATACAAATACGGTAACGAATGAGGAAGCATCTAATCTTATAGAACAACAAAAACTGATAGGAAAAGAATTTTATACCATTCAAACGGAGAATGGAAAAGTATTTTATTTGATTGTAGATAATTCGAAAACAATGGATAATGTATATTTTCTGACAGAGATTTCAGAAAATGATTTATTAAATGTGACAGGAACGAATTATCATGTGATGGAACAAAGCTCTGTCATTATAGAAGCTGGATTACCAAAAGAAAAACAGAATGTAGAGAATACAGATGATGCAGTTAACGATAATAAAGGTATAGATACAAAAATAGAAGAAATTACGACTCAAGAACAGAAGTTGCAAAGCAATCATTCGGTTATTCCTTATGTTTTTTTAGTAATCATAGCCGTTATTGTTGTAGTAATTTTTTATTTTCTTAAAGTGTATCGAAAAAAAGGAGAAGATTTTGAAGATGAGGACGAGGAAGAAGAACTAGAAGAAGTTTATGAAAAAGAGGAAGAACCAAAGATTACAGAAGATAATTTCTTCGACCCACAAGATGAGGAGGATGAATCTTGAAGCTAGTAATAACAGAGAAACCGAGTGTAGCAAAAAGTATTTCGGATGTAATAGGTGCTACAAAGAAAAGGGACGGATATTTTGAAGGAAATGAATATTTCGTCAGTTGGTGTGTAGGGCATTTGATTGAATTAGCACCACCAGAAAATTATGGAATGAAGTGGAAAAAATGGACCTATGAAAGTTTACCAATTATTCCAAAAGAATGGAGTTACCAAGTAAAACAACAGACGAAAAAGCAGTATGACATTATAGTGAAGTTATTAAACGATGTAAAAGTAACCGAAGTAATTTGTGCTACAGATGCTGGTCGAGAAGGAGAATTGATATTTCGCCTAGTGTATAATATGGCACAATGTAAGAAACCAAGAAAACGTCTGTGGATTTCTTCGATGGAAGAAACAGCCATTCAAGAAGGTTTTGCGAACTTAAAAGAGGGAAGTGACTATGATTTTCTGTATGATTCGGCACTTT
>CALASV010000356.1 GCA_937888895.1 uncultured Clostridia bacterium
TGCCCCAACAACATCTAAATTATCTAATATTTTTATTACATTTCCACTATTTGCACTATCAACAGCATCTTGTATAGAATCATATTTATTAATCAAATTATTATTATCATATAACTCTATTTTTCCTGATGCATTGATTTCTATAGTTTTATTTAATTTAAATACGGTATTTTCAAGTAAAACTGTTGATGCACCAGAGTGTGTATATGTTACAGATGCAGCACTCATTATAGTAGAATCGTTTAATTGATAAAATGTAACACTTTTTTTATCTGTTCCTATTTGACCTGTTATAGTATCTCCTCTATTAGATTCATTCAAAGTTAATGAATATGTATCTTCATATACTATTGTTGTATTACCTTCAATTTTTATAGTTTTTCCATCACTCGATGTATAGACACCATTAATCATTTGTTCTATAGAATTATAATATATTTTATTTTCTGTACTACTAAATAAAACATCTTTTTTATAATTCATTAATGTTAAAACCATAAATAAACATAGTATTAAAGCAAATATTTTCTTCTTCATATTTTATTCTCCACTCTACTATAAGTGTATCATACTTTTTTACTTGAAGATATATTTTTTTATTAATTATTTTATATTACCTACCATTAGTTTACTTGGTTTCTATTCAATTATTTTATCTAGTTCTTTTTTTCTTTGATTTCTTTTCATATTTTCATCCTAACTAACAAATTATTATTTATCTTTTTGTAACAGTTCCGCCTATTAGTTTGATTTAAAAACATCTTTGTATTGACCATTACCCATTAGAATTATAAAATATTCTTATAGAATATGTGAATGATAGGAAAGGAGTTAAAATAAATGAGTATCGACTTAACAACAATAAAACAACAGTTTAACAAAGATTTAACCCAATGGAAACCGATTCCATTTTGGTCTTGGAATGCAAAACTAGAGCCAGAAGAACTGTGCAAACAAATCGACTGGATGAATCAAAATGAAATCGGTGGATTTTTTATGCATGCGAGAGGTGGTTTAAAAACAGAGTATCTTTCTGAGGAATGGATGGAATGTATTTTAGCTTGTGCGAATCATGCACAAACACTTGGAATGGATGCTTGGGCTTATGATGAAAATGGTTGGCCAAGTGGTTTTGTCGGTGGCAAATTGTTGGAGGATTCCAATAATTGTGACAAATACATACTTCATCAGATTGGTGCATTTGATAGTAATGCAACAGTAAGTTATTTATTAAAAGAAGAAACATTAGAACGAGTAACTTCTGGTGTAGAGCAAGGAGAATACTTAAACTTATATATCCATACCTCTGTCTCTACTGCTGATATTTTAAATCCTGATGTTGTAGATAAATTTTTAAGGCTTACCCATGAAGCATATAAAGAATATGTTGGAGAAGATTTTTCAACAAAAATTAAAGGTTTCTTTACTGATGAACCACAATATTATCGAGCAAATACTCCTTTTACTACGATGTTATATAATTATTTTTTGGAACAATATCATATCGATATTTTAGATGAACTCGGCTTATTATTTGTCGAAAAAAAAGGCTATCGTTTATTCCGTTATCGTTATTGGAAAGCAATGCAACATCTGATGTTAGAATCGTTTGGCAAAAAAATTTATGCTTGGTGTGAAGAAAATAAAGTAAGTTTTACAGGACACTACATTGAAGAAAATTCGTTAGATGGACAAATGCTCTGCTGTGGTGGAATTATGCCATTTTATAAATATATGACAATGCCCGGTATTGATTGGCTTGGCACTTCTGCTAATAATGCAATTCCTGTGAGACAGCTTGCAAGTGTTGCAGCACAATATAACAAAAAACAAACAATTACAGAAACATTCGGTTGTTGTGGTTGGGATGTAAGTCCTCACGATGTCAAACGAATTGCTGATTTCCAGTGTGTCAATGGTATCACTACCATTTGCCATCATCTCGTTCCTTATGCAGAATATGGTCAACGCAAAAAAGACTATCCTGCACACTATTCTAATGTAAATCCTTGGATAGAACATGAATTTGCAGACTTTAATCGCTATTTTACTCGTCTTGGATATTTGCTCTCAGAAAGTAAAGAAGTCATTAACGTTGCTGTATTACACCCTATCCGTAGTGCCTACTTTGATTACAAACGAGAACAAGAAGGTTCGGTTCGGTTCAATGACCACCATTTTACACTTGATTGTAAAGAACTTTCCAAAGCAGGTATTTCCTATCACTTTTTAGACGAAACACTCCTTGCAGAAGATGGTTTTGTCAAAGATGGAAAAATCGGTTGTGGAGCTTGTAGTTATGATTATCTTATATTACCTCATATTTCCACAATGGATAGTTCTACAGAACAGTTCATCCACAACTATGTAAACATGGGTGGAAAACTACTGATATTAGGGGATGTTCCTACCTTCTGTGAAGGAGAACCTTTTGATTTCTCTTATCTTGTTTCTAATTGTAGTTTAGAAGAAATAAAAATGGCACAACCTTTCCATATTCAAAATAATGATACTGAATTATATTATACTTATCGTAAATGGAATAATACTACATTTTTATTTGTTCAAAATGCTTCTACAAGTAAAACTTATACACAAACCTTTGATTTTGGAGAAGAAATTAAATCGTTCAAACAATTAGACTTAATTACATTAGAAGAAACAAATGTGCCACTAACTATATCATTAAAATCAGGAACTTCCGTATTATTATTTCCTGATACTACACCTGTTCATCCAAAAGAAGAACTTCCTACCTATTGTTTTTCTTTAAAAGATGCTGAAGTTTCTTGTACTTCGAATCAGCTTACGATTGATACGGTTCGTTATTCGCTAGATGGTAAAACATATTCGAAACAATATGCTTGTCCCGGACTGTTTGCTAAATTATTAGAAGAACGCTATGAAGGAGATTTATATTTAAAATACGAATTTGATATTCATACTCTCCCATCTCATATTACATTGGCAGCAGAAGATTGTAATGCAGATGAAGTATGGATAAACGGAACAAAATTTTCTTTTGACTCTCGTTCAGAAAAAGACAAACACTTACAACTAGCAGATATTACTACATTGATACATCTTGGTATCAATGAATACGTTGTAAAATTACATTGGCATCAAAGCGAACTTGTCTACTATGCTTTATTTGGTGAAAATGTAACGGAAAGTTTGAGAAACTGCCTTGCTTATGATACAGAATTAGAAGCTATTTATCTTTCTGGTGACTTTGGCGTTTATCCAAAAGAAAATTATATCAATAGTTCTGCTAAAGGTCTTGTATTTGGTGAAGATTTTTATATTGGTGATTTACCAAAAACAGTCACAGAACCTGTGACAGAAGGCTTCCCTTTCTTTGCTGGAACAATGAAATTAAAACAAACGATAACACTAGAAAATCCTAATGTAAACTTGCAATTAAATGGTACTTGGCATATTGCGTATATTCGTATTAACGGAAAAGATGTCGGAAAATTAGTGTATGATAATGCATTAGATATTAGTAACTATGCTGTAAAAGGAGAAAATACGATTGAATTAACTCTTATTATTAGCAATAGAAATTTACTCGGTCCGCACCATCTCGGAGGCTCTGGAGAAGCCGGTGGTATCGGTCCGTGGTGTTTTGATTTTACTGGCTCATGGATTGACGGCGAAAGTCATTGTTATGCAAAACACTATTGTTTGTTAAAATTAGGATGTAATTAAGCTTAACTATAGGACTCTACGCTTCGTAGAGTCCTATTCTACGCTCTATTTGTTCCTCTCTACCTCTCTTTTTGCTATTCTAATCATATCAATTTAGAACAACTAAAGGAGAAAAAGTATGGACAATAAAAATAAAGTTGCTTCGATTGGGTTTTTACTTTGTTTTATGGCGATTCTTTTTGGAATTGCTACGAATGGTGGACTTGGAACAATCAAAAATTTTATACATATCCCCTCTCTTATCGTAACGCTTGGTGGTTCTGTCTTTGCAGTTATGACCACTGCTGATTCTTTAGATGATTATATCGATGGTTTTAAAAGTTTTGTTTCTGCTTTTCAAAAACCACCTACCCTTCCTGAAGAAATGTCCTCAAAAATTTTAGAACTTTCTGATATTTCTAGAAAAGAAGGGTTACTTAGCTTAGAAGACCATATTCGTGATATTGGTGAAAATTTTTTAACAAAAGGGTTAAATTTAATTATAGATGGCTCTGAACCAGAGTTAGTAAAAGATATTTTAGAAAATGAACTATTTCACAAAGAAAGGAGGGATAAACGCAGAATCCGTTTTTGGCAAGATTTAGGTGCGTGTGCTCCTGCTTGGGGAATGGTTGGAACGCTACTTGGATTAATCAATATGATGCGTTCTATGGGTACCGATGCAAGTGCCATCGGTGCTGGTATGTCTTTAGCCTTGATTACTACACTATACGGCTCTATCATTGCTAATTGGATTTGCATTCCTGTTGGACGAAAATTAGAGAAAAATAGCGAACAGGAATGTTTAGTTATGGAAGTAATTATTGAAGGAATACTTTCTATTCAAGCAGGAGAAAATTCAAGAATTATAAAAGAAAAACTGCAATCCATATTAGAGGAAAAAGATGCATAATAAAACGGAGGAATGATTATGGACCAAATAAAAATCGGAAAATTTATTGCAGAAATGCGAAAAGAACAAAACATGACACAACGACAATTAGCAGAACATTTAAATATTAGTGATAAAACCGTTTCTAAATGGGAATGTGGAAATGGAATGCCTGATAACTCTATTTTGTTAGAACTTTGCGATGTTCTGCATATCAATGTCAATGAATTACTCTCTGGCGAAAAAGTATCATTAGACAATTATCACAGAAAGGCGGAAGAAAATATGTTACAGTTAATTGACAAATCAGAAAAAGAACATAAAAATCATAAATGGAACATTTTAGGTTTACTTTTAGAATTTATGATTGTAGGTTTACTTATTTTTATTTCCTCTGGTGGAGTAAGTGGTCTTTGGGCCTTTATTGATTCGATTTCCTTATTAGTTATTTTAGCAATTTCCTTACTTATATTGACAATCTCTGGCTCTACAAAAGATTTTTTCTACTCTTTTGTATTATATTTTTCCAATCATCCAACCGTTTCTAAAGAAAAGGTACAACATTGCTTACTTGCTGTAAAACTAATGTTGATTACCATTTTACTCGCAGGAGGATTTTCTATGATGGTCGGAATTATTGCTATACTTGCAGCTAGAGTGCCTACAGAAGTTTTAGGAGCAAATATAGCAGTAGCAAACCTCTCTCTTTTGTATAGTTTCATACTTGATATTTTCTTACTTCCAGTATGGAAAAAACTACATACGATGTTAATAGGATAAAGATAAAGTTACTTATTTTTTCTAAAACATTAATATCACTTAAAAAAGGTCTATGAAAAATAACCTAACATTAGGATTATTTCTCATAGACCTTTTTTATCCAAGAATGAAATACATTTGTATTGCGAAAATAGTCAAATTATGTTAAGATATACACAAGCAATCGTGTTACAGGGTGTGTTGGCCTCTATTCTTTTGGAATGGAGGTGGTGCAGATGAAGAACAATAATTTCGATTTTAAAGATTTAATGTCTTTTGGAATGTTCCTTCTTGCATTACTTACATTCATTTTTATGTTTTGTAAGTAATTTCTAACATAGAAAAACCACCCTCTTAACTTTGGCCAGTTGCTAGGGTGGTCTTCTACTCATAAATTGGTCAACCACTTTGTTGGCGGTTGCTTCCTCTATTCTTTGTTTTCTTAATCATACCACAAAATTCTTCTAATGTAAAATAAAATCTTTAAATTTTTCACTGAATTTTCTTCCTTCTATGGTGGGTCAATTTCATTTCCATCTTTTGTGTAAAAATGCCAACTTATACTGTCTGCTTCTTTTGTATCGTCCCAATGTACTAATATCATTTCTCGTTTTCCATGTATTGGATAAGTTAATCTCTTTTCTGAACCATCTGTATAATGCAATATCAGTTCCATTTTGGCTACATCATCCTCATCTATATCGTTAAATACATCATTATTTGTATAATTATTGATAAGTATGACATCATATCCTGTTTTATCTGTCAGAATACCATCTTTATCCACAATGGCAACATCAGGACAAGCATAAATTCCATTTTTACTTTGTGATGCACCTTCATAACAATAGTATTCTAGTAGTCGATAACTTCGCTTATTTTTTCCTATTTGAAACACAGCAAATCCTGCATCTCTTTTATTAGCACTACGTTCCTCATCTGCTAAAAATCCCACTATCATATAGTCTGGAAAATCATTTTCGTTAAAATAATAGGCAAAACCATCTACATACTTTCCTACGCTATTTCTTAAAGAACGACCAAAAAAATTACCATTAACACTACCTTCTCGAAATTCATTTTCTAAACGATACAAGGCAAATAAAAACGTATCATCGGAATATTCATCATAACGCTCGGCTGTATCTTCTAAGCCAATACCAAGCAATGTTTCTCCTTTTTTTGTTTGCATGACAAGATAAAATATATTTTGTTCTGCTCTAACAATATAACAATCTGTTATATCTGCTATTTTTACTTTTTCATTAAAATAACTTTCTAATTCTTTTTGATTTGTTACAATTCTATGATAGTTTTCTAACGCTCCAATATAATTCCAATCGGTAGTTCCACCTATTCTCTCATACAAGTGGTAATCTGCTGTAATACAATATTTAGTAGGAAATTCAACTTGTGTTAGTATTTCTCGCTCATACAATATCTCGTCTACCCTATAATTTGCCCCCATTACTTCTGTTTGTTTTATCGTAGGGCTTAATAAAAATAAAAAAACTAAGAGAACTAATGAAAAACCTACGATAGAAATTATCCAAACTTTTTGTTTTCTAAAATTTAAAAGATTTTTAATTCGACTTTTTACATCACCTTCTCCAAAAGCAAGAGGCGTTCCAACAAAGGAATGCTTTCCTATCGAAAAATTCAATAATAACTGGGAATATTCTGTCCGACTTTCCTCTCCTAACTTCTTAATAACTGCTTCATCACAACTCATTTCCATATCTTTTCCTGCGAACGAAAATGCAAACCACACGAACGGATTAAACCAATGCAAACAAAGAGCTAAAAAATACAAATATTTTACTAAATGGTCGCCACGACAAATATGATATTGCTCATGCAAAAAAAGATATGTTCTTTCTTCTTCGGAAAGATTAGATGGTAAATAAATCTTTGGAAAGAAAATCCCCATCACAAAAGGTGAATCAATATCATCAGATAAATACACTTTATAATTTCTATGTAATATTTTTTTATTGTTTTGTAAGGAAAAAATCGTATTATCTACATTTTCTTTTACTACTTTTTCTTCTAAAGCACCTACTAAGGAATAGCGAAATTTAATTCCCTTGCTAATTCCAATGACAAGCATTACTACTACACCAAGTAACCAAACATACCCAAAAAATAAAAGCCATACTTCCGAATGAAATGCTGGTACATATCCATTGTTCCCTAGTTGTTCTGAATTTGTTTTTACTTGTAAAATTTCTAAACCACCATTTAATGCATCTCCAATTGCTTCATAAGTAGAAGACATCGTTTCTACAAAAGAAACATTATCACCTTCTTCTAAAGCAATACTTTGTGGCACTTCACTCAAACTATATGGAATAACACTCATATCACTTTCTATTTTGAAGGGACAAAGCAACCGAATTAGTACCACAATCCAAAGAAGATAAGAAAATCTTTTTGGCATACGTTTTAATAACAAACGAAGTACAAGCACAAACAATATAATGACACTCGCCATAATACTCATATCCAATACTGTTAAAAATAAAGTTTGCATTATTTCTCCTTCCTATAATTTACCTCTGTAAATTACTAAAGTCACTATGTAATATTCTTTCTATCTACTATCTACTTACTATTTCATAAATGCTAATAATAATAGATTGCGATTATCTCTAACATTTACCTTTTACTCTCGTTAATTAACTGCTGTAATTCTTCAATCTCTTTTTCAGAAAGTTTTTTTCTTCTTGTAAATGCAGTGAAAAATGCTGGTAAAGAACCTTTAAAATTTTCCTCTACAAACTGCTCACTTTGCATAGCATAAAATTCATCTTTAGAAATTAAAGAAGTTACTTTACCATCTTCATTTTGGAAAATTCCACGCTCACAAAGTTTACGAAGCACCGTATAGGTAGTAGACTTTTTCCAACCAAGTTCTTGTTGACACAACTTAACTAATTCCCCAGAAGAAAGAGGTTCTTGACTCCAAATAATATCAGCAAAACGAGATTCAATGACACCTAATTTTAAATCACTCATAGTTTTTTTATTATTCCCTTCCTTTAAAACGCAAAATGGTCTATTATCAATAAACCTAACTTTAGTTTATCAACAATAGACCATTTTGTCAAGAATATTATGATATTATAAAAAATTATATTTTATGATATACAATAATCATATTAACAAAAAATCTCAAATAAGATTTTCATTCAACTTTTTCCATATTTTTATCACATCTGGTTGTGTTGGTGTAAACTTTACTCCTCTTTTTAACATACCAATGACTTTTCTTGCTTTTTGTTCAATTTCTTTTATCGTATGTTCACTTGTTAATACTAAATGATTTCCCGCAATTGTATACTCTCTTTCAATATAATCTTCTGTTATCGGAAACATATCTTGCAACAAAAATACACTTTCCCTATCATCATCTAAAGTAACAATATGTAAAATATCACAAGGCTTTTTGATATTCTTCTTTTTTTCTATAATTCCTTTATATTTTGCTACTTGACTAGATAAAGGTATCATCCAATATATACCTGTTTTTACATCCTCAAAACAATAATAATGTGGTCTATTTCCAGCCTTATTCCCTTTCAAATAGGGTTCATTCATATCTTCAAAAAATGTATCTTTAATAATATAAAATCCTGCTTTTTTCATCTGTCCATCCTCATTATAATAAAAAGTCCTTCACCTTAAAGTGAAGGACTAAACTTTCAACCCAACCATTTATATACCGCCATATTGGTCAGCGGTAAACTTTCTTTGTACTTATATTTTAACAAGTAGCAAACAAAAAGTCAATATTTTTTAATTTACAATTTTTCACATCACCTTTTCCATTTTGCTACAACTATCAATCCCATGAACAAAACTACAACAGAAGCTCCTAACAATATAATTTGTTCCATATTAAAAGTTTGTGCATTCGCCATATTACTTGGCATTTGCATACTTTGTGGGAATTGCATATTGCTCATATCACCACGATTTTCTCGATTACTAGAACTGCTATTTTCCGTTTGTTCGGAAGATTCTCCTTGTGTTCCATTAAAATTTTGAAATGAATCTTTGCTTTGGCTTTCATTCTTTTGCTTATTTCCAAAATTATTAGAAGAAGTATTCTCTTTATTTTCTTCATTTTGTGCATCTTCACTTTCCTTCGTAGTATCTTCAGAACTTGGATTTTGCTCTTTATTAAAATCTTGGATTTGTTTTTCACTTTGACTACTGCTAAAGCTTTCTCCTCGATTACCTCTACCACCAAAGTCAAAGCCTCCACCTATCATATTTCCCATCGTTCCCATAGCAGAAATGTTAATAGAAGATGCATCAATCAATGTAGTATTATCTTCATTTTGACCTTCCGAAGTAGATGGAATCGTACCTTCTAACTGTCCTGCAACACTTTCAGCACGAAGTAAACAAAATTGCTTAATTGTTTCTGAACCTAATTCAAATTGTTCATAAGTACAGAATTTACTTGGGTCTTTTTCCACATAAGGTGCAATTAACTTTGTTGTGTTATCCACAAGACTTGTAAACCATCCACTTTCAAATACTGTATTTAAAAATTCATTAAAATATTCATGGTATTGATTTGTATATGTTTCATCTGCAAAAATCCAATCAATCATTGGACGGTCCTCGGTTTCACCAGAAACTGGAGAATCAATAGGCTCATTCACAGAACCTTGTGCATTTGAACCCATAAATGTACCATACGCTAAATTGTAATCCCATGGAAGCATTGCAAGTTTCCCATCTTCTTCATATAAATAATAGTTATGAATCATACTTCCTGTATAACTATCACCATTTACAACAAAGTTATGCACCACAAAGTAGCGAATGACCTGTTCAATATCCACAACACTTTCTATATCTTCACCTTCACTAAGTATCTTTAACGATTCTATTAAACGTTGCTTATCACTTTCTGTCACATCCGTTTTAGCATTATTAAAAATATTAGAATAACTACTTGCATCGTCATCAATGTATTGCAATTTTACATCACTACTGCCCATTCCCATACCATTAAACATTCCTGATGGCATTTGTCCATTACCTTGTGGCATATTTTCAAACGATGGCATTTTACTATTATTTTGTGTAGTTTCTTCGTCAGTAGAACCTAAATTAGTTCCTTGCATTTCTCCAAAATTCATAGTTCCAAAATCGAAATTTTCCAAGTCTTCAAAATTAAAATTTTCAGCATTAAAGTTTCCAAAATCAAAATTTTCGAAATCTAAATCCTCAAAATTGAAATCCCTACCATTTCCACGACCACCACCAAAACTCATACTATCTGGTTTATAAAGTTCTCCATAATCATTACCATAATTTCTTTGTAAAAAGGCATCTTCCACACCTTCTACAGCTAAATAAAGCCCCCAATCCTTTCCATTAACTGTAATATACACATAACTACAAAGTGGTGTCGACACACCAAATTCATTCATCATCTGATACACTAGAAAATCTTTCATATAACTATTATCTTGAATCAGATTATTTAAGCTTAATTTATCTAATCCGTAATAACTTTTTGTTGTATCATATTGGTCAAATTCTATTTTAAAGCTATAACGGTCACTATTCATTTGAGAAACACTACTTAATGAAGTATTTCCTTTTGCACGAATACCAATGTTTGTATACAGTTCTCCATCAATTAACACATTACATACAGCGTATTGTTCATTTTCGCAAGTTTCTATAAACTCGTCCCAATCATTCATGACAATGTCAATCGTATGCACTTTACTTGTATCAAACAAACGATTTTCATATCCCATCACTTTCTCTGCTGCCTGTATTCCTAATGATTCTCCATTGAGAAAAAGCCCTGTAATCAATAGTGCTATCACAAGTGCAACACAACAAATTTTATCTATCCATTTATGTGCTAACACATCTAATCTCCTTTCCTAAATTTTTCTATCAAGTAGATATTCTTACTCTACTTTCTTGTTCTTTAGAAACGCAGATTATTTCATAACATCTGTGTTCCATTTCTTTAATTCATATAATCTCCATTATAACTTACTAAAACAGCACTTTGCACACCTTTCATTGTAGAAAGAGTATTCACAAAATCTGTATTATCGTCTTTCAAACGAACTTCTAAATTTAATTCCACTAAATTTCTTTGTACACTTTTACTTTTTACTACCATACGATTTACATACTGTGCTACAAGCCCTTTTGCTTGTTGTTCACTTGCATGATTTTCACATTGAAGTACTAAAATATATGGATGACTGTAAGACTTTTTATTTACAAATACAAGTAAAACAATACCAATTACTACACTACCAAATACAGCCAATGGAATCATACCTGCTGCCAATACAATACCTACAGCAATCGACCAAAATAAAAACGCAATATCTAATGGTTCTTTAATTGCTGTACGGAAACGCACGATAGAAAGAGCACCAACCATACCAAGAGAAAGAACTACATTACTTGTTACTGCTAAAATTACAAGCGTTGTAATCATTGTCAAAGCAATTAAAGTTACACCAAAATTCGACGAATACATCACACCTGAAAATGTCTTTTTATATACCATAAAAATAAATAAACCAAGACAAAACGCTAATGCTAACGCAATTACCATATCTAAAATACTTACACTCGTCACATTCTCCAAAAACGAAGACTTAAAAATATCATTAAAATTCATGTTAAAACTCCTTTTTCATATATTGTTAATCATACATACGACAAACAGCATATTTAGAAAATGCTTTCGTCTGCCGATTCTCTAGTTGAACTATATCTCGAATTACAGATGGCAAAAAATTATCCCATTTTACTTCTAAAATAATAGGTGATTCTGCTATAGGAACTGTAATACAATCCACATTTAAAAAATCTGTACAACCAAGACCTGTTCTTATATTATAATCCAAAGTTATTCTTACATTACCTAATTTATAGTTTTCTATAAATATTTTAAATTTTACAGCTTTTGATTTATCCCTTAAGAATAATGTAAGAGGTGCGGATATCGTAATCCAAAGTTACTCGTACATTTCCAGCAGAAAATGTAAACGGTTCTCGCTCATAATCTACAATCGTTTTCGGCCGTAATCCATCATTTTTCATTTTCACATACAGTTCTCTTACTAATTCCTGTTCGTTTTCCTTCATCCAATCCAAATTTCCATCTACAATTGCCTGTGCTTGTTCCTTTGTCAAATTTGCTGAAAATTTTGTACCAAGCCCTGCTATCTTTACTTTCTTTTCCAAATGAATCATTGAAGTATTTCCATTATAATAACGAATACGGAACTTTTCTCTCTGACTTACACCATTTAATTTTTCTCTTAATGCTGTATCAGAAAGTGTATCAAAATATAAACTTCGAATTTGATATTTTCCATCTACGGCATTTTTATCTACTTTTGCAACTGCTTTCAAACGCTGTCGTATGAAAAGCATATCCAAATATGTAATTTCGTGTTTCCACTCATGGCGAAACTGCAAATAAATCTCTCCTTTCTTCTAAAATTATGCTTTAACTACAAAGTAATGAGATAAACTACAAATTCTCTCTTTACTCTATGACCAAAGAATACCAATTTTTTATCAAGAAATTTTGAAGGTGTTGTGAAAAGTAATTGAAGACCTTGTGAAGATTTTGTGAAACTACAAATGTAGTATAAAAAGAAACAGCATTCAAACCGTCCAAAATTTGAATGCTGTTTCTTTTCTATTTCACAACAAAATATTTCGCTGAAAATTCACTTAACGATACCAAAAATCCTTCTTCTGTCTTTTTATATGACTTCTTCTTTTTATAAGAAACTGTTCCTCCATAAATTTCATTATCACTTGCTAATAATAATTGCAAACTATTTGCTTCATTCATACGCAACATATACTGTTGTTCTTTTTCTGAGAAATTAAATATAGCAATTATTTTTTTCTCTCCATCCGTTCTCATAAAAACATAAATGCATTTTTCTTCTTGGTGGCAATCAATCCATTCAAATCCTTGTCTTTCAAAATCCAATGAAGAAAAAGCGGGACATTTTAAATAAATACGATTTAAATCCTTCATAAAACGATGAAATGCATCATGAATTGGGTATTGCAAAATATCCCAGTCCTGTTCTCTTTTTTCATCCCATTCTCTAAGTTGTCCTAACTCGTTACCCATAAAATTCAACTTTTTCCCTGGATGCGCGTACATATACATATAAAATGCTCTTGCCTGTGGAAACTTCTTTTCATAACCATCATTCATCTTTTGCAAAATAGTTGCTTTTCCATGTACTACTTCATCGTGTGAAAGTGGCAAAATAAAATTTTCATTATAATAATACATCATAGAAAATGTTAATTTATGATAATTTGCTCTACGGTCAAATGGACTTAACTGCATATAAGAAAGCGTATCATTCATCCATCCCATGTCCCATTTATAATCAAATCCAAGACCTCCTTCGCTTACTGGTCTTGTCACTTTTGGATAAGAAGTAGAATCTTCTGCTGCCAAGATAATAGAAGGATATCGTTCTTTTAATCCTTGATTCATATATTTAATAAATTCAATCGCATTTAAATTTTCCCCTCGATTGCTATTTCCTTGCCAATAAATCAAATTACTAAGAGCATCCACACGAATTCCATCGAAATGATATTCTTTCAACCAATAATTTGCACTCGATTGTAGGAAGCTTCTTACTTCTCCTCTGGAATGATTAAAGTTTTTACTTCCCCATTCACTCGTTCCAATATCCGTATATGGATATTCATACAACGCTGTTCCGTCAAAATCAGTAAGTGCATACTCATCTACTGCAAAATGTACTGGCACAAAATCTAAGATTACGCCAATATTATTTTGATGACATTGGTCTACAAAAAATTTTAAATCGTCTACCGTTCCATATCTTGAAGATGGACTATAAAATCCCGTATTTTGATAACCCCAAGAATTATCACTTGGATGTTCACTAATCGGAAGCAATTCAATATAATTATAACCATTTTGTTTTACATAAGAAATAATTTCTGAGGCAAGTTCCGAATAAGTATACCATTTATATTCTCTATCCTTCCTCGTTCTCCAAGAACCTACATGAAGTTCATAAATATTTAACGGCTTATCTTTTCCATCTGTTCTTGTACGCATCCATTGTCTATCTTTAAATTTATATGCTTTTAAATCTCTTGTAATGGAAGCACTTTCTGGACGAAATTCCATTCCATAACCATAAGGGTCACAATGGTCTACACATCTTCCATCTTTTCTATAAATTCGATATTTATATCTCATTCCAGGGTATACCCCTTCAACTTGACACTCCCAAAAATTACCATCATATACTTTTTGCATTGGAATTTCCATCCAACCATTAAAATCCCCCATTACTGTAATTTTCTCAGCAGATGGTGCAAATACTCGAAATATTGTCTCTTTTTCACTCCAATGACATCCTAAATACTCATAGGCATCAAATATCTTTCCTGTATAAAAACCATACATATCCATAATAAAATCCTCCAATAAAACAAATTAATAAATCCTACTTCTCTATATTCAAATCAGTTCGTAATGTCAATCGGATACTCGTAATCTGCTTCGCTACTTACTCGTAACCAAATAACCACTATTGCGATTTGGTTAAAAAATACTTTTTTTCGTGTTCTAAACTTAATTTCGCCTTATTATAGTTAACATTATAAAAAAATACTACCAACAATATTTTTAAACTGTCAACTTATTAGACGGTTTAAAAAAACTGTCGTAGAATGTCTAATTGACAAGTATTCTATTGCTACATATAATAAAAACAAAGTATTTATTATGGAGTTAAACAAGCTATGGACTTAAGAAAACAACGTACCAAAAATAGTATTATCAACGCTTTTATTCAATTGCGTGCCAAAAAACCGTTAGAAAAAATAACCGTAACAGAATTGGCAGAATTAGCGTATATCAATAAAGCTACCTTTTATACTTATTATCAAGATATTTATGATTTAAGTGAACAATTAGAAGATGAAGTAATTACAAATATGCTCAATGATATTCCTCATCCAGAGTATTTAATTACGAATCCGGAACAAAGTGTAAAAATGTTACTCGTCGCTATTTACAAACAAGGAAGTTTATTTCAAATCCTTTTCTCTAATACAAGACAAGGAATATTACTAGAAAAATTACATAAAAGATTAACGGAAAAAATATATCTTTCCCATCCTGAATATAAAAACACATTAGATATTCAATTAATCCTTTCTGTTCTTATTTATGGGAATTTTTATACTTTTTTGAAATATCAAAAAGAAGATGAAAATTTAGTTATCGAAAAATTAGGAAAAATTAGTGCGTGTCTAACAACCAATTATGAAGATTATATTCACAAAGGAGTATCAAATTCATCTCAAAACTAAAATCAAAATTTTTCTTCACTATGTTAATAATATAACTACTTTATGACTGCATGGAAAAACTGTCACTTTATCCAAATGCAGTCACAAAGCGATTATTTATATCAATCGGAGCCTAATCTTATTTCACAGAATTAGGACAAATCAAATCTTTATCTACAATAGGTAACTGAAATTCTTTACAAAGTTCTTCACTCATACGAAATGCTTCATAATTTACGAGTTCTTTTGGAGAATGCGCATCAATACCAATAATTGCTGAATTTCCCACTTCCCCTGCAATTTTCAAAAATCGTTTCGATGGATAACGTCTTCCCGTCCAAAGTCCTAACATATTAATTTCCACTGGAGTATTTTTTTCTTTCAGATAACTACAAAGACGCTTTATATGTTTTTCATAAATTTCATCTGCCCCAGCGAAATTAATAATATCAGGATGAGCTACATATAAATATTTTCCCGTATTTAATGCTTCTATTACAATGTCTACATACCGTTTTAACACTGCCTCGTCCTCTGTTTTTTGACTACTATAATGACCACCTTGTTCTTTATCTAAAAAGTGTTGTCCTAAAAGCATATAGTCAAGTGGATAATCTTTCAATAATTTTTCTTGATTTTCTAACTTTTCTATCCAATATTCCGACTCAAAGCCAATATAAATTTTAATATTGTTTGCATATTCTTTTTTCAAAGACTCTAAACTATAAAAATATCCATCCACTTCTTCTACAGATAAACGTATTCCAGAAACATATCCATCTTGAAATACCCAAGGACAATGGTCAGAAAAACCAAGAATTTTTAAGCCAGACTCAATCGCCTTTTCTACATATTCTCTATCCTCTCCCGAAGCGTGTTTACAACGTTTTGTATGTGTATGATAATTTGCTAACATCTTCCCTTCTCCTTTTCTAAAAAACAGTCTTTTATTCTTTTTTTATTATAAAGAAAAAACAACAATTATGTCAATCATTGTTCTTGACTTCTTTTCTTTTTCATGTTATACTACATTTAACATTTAAGTTAAATGTTAAATGTACACAAAGGAGGGATATTTCTTGGGATTACAACATACGCTACATGCTCTAGCTGACCCTACACGTCGAGAAATTTTAAATTTATTAAAAAAAGGAAAGTTATCTGCTGGAGATATTGTAGAACATTTTTCTATCTCTGGTCCTGCTATTTCCAGACACTTATCTGTTTTGAAAGAAGCCGACCTTATTTTCGATACAAGAAATGGAAAATTTATTTACTATGAATTAAACACTTCTGTACTAGAAGAAATATTACTTTGGATTTCACAACTGAAAGGAGAGAACGAAGATGAAAACTAACCTATTAAAAGAACACAAACTTGCTTTAATTATTTCTTCCATTGTTTTATTACTTCCAATTTTACTTGGTTTATTGTTATGGGATAAACTTCCAGATACCATTGCTACCCATTTTAATTCAGAAGGCGTTGCTGATGGTTATAGTAGCAAAACATTTGCTGTTTTAGGGCTTCCTTGTATTTTACTTCTCGTTCATTGGGTTTGTATTTTTGTAACTTCGGCTGACCCTAAAAAACAAAATATTTCAGGAAAGCCATTTGCACTTATTCTATGGATTGCACCATTAGTTTCCATTCTTGGCTCATTTTCTATTTACAAAGAAGCATTAAATATTGCACCTAATTTAAATTCTACTACCATTGCTACATTATTTCTTGGTTTTCTATTTATTGTGATTGGAAACTATTTACCAAAATGTAGGCAAAATTATACCATCGGAATTAAAATTCCTTGGGCATTACATGACGAAGACAATTGGAACCATACCCATCGCTTTGCAGGTATTGTTTGGATGATTGGTGGTATTATCCTTATTGCTACTGCTCTATTCAATCAATTAGCTGTCAGCCTCATTATTTTAATTATAATAGCTATACTACCAATGATTTATTCGTATCTTTACTACAAAAAACATACGAATTAGTAACAACAGAAAGTTTATAAATTTCATACAGACTATATATAACAAAAAACTGATAGAAAGTATAATAATAAAAAACTTTCTATCAGTTTTTTGTATATGACTAGCAATTTATAATATAATGGTTTTGAAAATAATAATAGACTTTAGACGCCTAATATAGTATAATTATAACGGAACCAAAAAAAGGAGGATTATTAATGCCAAGAATTATTGATTTATTCGCTGGTTTAGGTGGCATTAGGCTTGGCTTTCAACAAGCTATGGATGAACTTGGATTAGAAACCAAATGTGTTTTTTCATCAGAAATAAAACCATATGCTATTCAAGCATATAATGGATTTTTTGGAGAAGAAGAAATATTTGGAGACATTACTCTCGTCAATACAGAACAAGATATTCCTAATTTTGACTATTTATTAGCAGGATTTCCTTGTCAGCCATTTAGCTCAGCAGGAAATAGAAATGGATTTGCAGATACTAGAGGAACTCTCTTCTTTGAAATTGAAAGAATACTTCAAGATAAAATAAATGCAAATCATCCAGCGAAAGGTTTTTTACTTGAAAATGTAGAAGGATTAATGACTCATGACAATGGTAATACATTAAATACAATTATTACTCATTTAGAACAGTTAGGATATCATGTTAGTTATAAACTGTTAGATTCAAAAGAATTCGGATTACCACAAAGTAGAAAAAGAGTATATATTATTGGTTCACTGGATGAAAAAATAAATCTTGACGGATTTGAAATAAGAAACGCTGTTTTGGGAGATATACTACAACAGGGATTACCAACAGTAGATACTGAATTTACTAGAAAATTATTTGAGAACTATACTGCTCAAGAAATA